>JAAVAW010000001.1:0-37935 GCA_014803905.1 Lactobacillus sp.
AAGCCAGTTCCTGGTACAACAAAAGTTAAACCGAGTTTTACTGCTTTTTCTCCACCTAATTTTGCCGCAACTTGGCGCTGGTCAATCCAAATATTTAATCTATCTAACCATTTAGTAATAGAGCTCTGATCTTTTATTCCACTCTCTAACACTCGTGCAGTTGCTTTATCTATTACACCTAATTGAAGAATGATATAAGTAAATACTTCCATTCTTACAAATTCATTTTTAAACTCAATTTCATCGTAAGATAAGGCACCTAAAACTGTGCTCATGTAAGTAGACACAATTTCAATAATTAATTTACTTTTATGAGGATAGTAAGATTGCAATAAAGATTTTGATATTCCTGATCGATCTGCAATTTTTTGTAATGATACACGGGGCATACTATCATCACGCAAAAGATCAAAAGTATTCCTTAAAATCGTTCTTCTTCGCTTCATATTTTTTTGTCTTGCCATATTAATTCCTCTACTCTGTTATTTCTTACATTATATATTGTAACAATATATATACTATTTTAGTATAGTAAAGATATATAATTATTTTTTAAAAATTAATTTCCGTTATCTTTTTCCAAATACGCCATATCCTAACCAAAGACAAGCAACAAAGATTAGTGAAAGTATAGTTGCTAATCTTGTAGTGGGTAAAATAAATAAAATTACTAAAATTGCTAGATAAAAAATGATAGTTAGCCAATCAGTCCAAGGCGCTCCTGGCATTTCAAATTTACTTACCTTCCCCTTATTTTCTTGACGATATTTTAAGTGACACCACATAATCATCAACCATACCATAATAAAATTAATGGTAGAAACCGTTGAGATTACATCAAAAATCTTACCTGGCATTATATAATTCAAAATTACAATTATAAATAAAATTAAAGAAGAAAAAGTTAAAGCATAATTAGGTACACCGTGTTTACTTAATTTGCCCAATTTTTTAGGAGCATTTCCACTATAGGCTAAGGCATATAACGACCGACTTGTACTAAAAATCGCACTATTAGTAGCTGACATTGCTGCAGTAAGCACAACAAAATTTAAGATACCTGCAGCTGCTGGAATTCCAATTGCTCCAAAAACCTGTACAAAGGGACTTGAAGTGGTTTTTATCTCATTCCACGGTTCCACTGCCATAATTGCAATCATTGAACCAATATAAAACAACCCAATTCTCACAGGTAAACTATTAATTGCCTTTGGAATATCTTTTTCTGGATTTGCAGTTTCTCCCGCTGTTAGACCAACAATTTCAATCCCCACAAAGGCAAAAATAACCATTTGAAATGACATTAGAAAGCCGCTTATTCCAGTAGGGAAAAAGCCACCGTATGCTACTAAATTATTTAAAGATACTTTATGATCATCAATATGCATTTGTAAAGCAATCATCATCACTCCAACTATAATGAGTGCAACGATAGCCAAAACTTTGATCATTGAGAACCAACTTTCTAGTTCTCCAAATAAACCAACATTTAAACGATTAATCGTTAACAAAATAAAAATAATCATTAATGGCCCCACCCATTGTGGTAAAGATGGAAACCAATATTTTAAATAGATTCCGGTCGCAGTTAAATCAGCCATTGCTAAGCTCAGCCAACATAGCCAATAAGTCCATCCTGCTACAAATTCTATTCGATTACCTAAATATTTCCTAATTGAACTAATAAAAGAAGACTGATCTGGAGATGACAAAATTAACTCTCCAAGTGCGCGCATCATAAAAAAAGTGATAATTCCTACAATGAGATAAGAGAAAATAATTGAGGGACCACTACTTTTTATTGCTGTTCCAGAGCCTAAAAATAAACCAGTACCAATCGCTCCCCCAATAGCAATCATCATTACATGTCGACTTTTTAATGAGCGCTGCAACTTATTAGCTTCTTTTTTAGCCATTTTCACTTTCCTTCCTTAAATATATGTTCTTAGTATTATAAGTAATGATTTAAGATAAAGCAAAGAAAATATTAAAAAAGACTGTAGCTATCCAACTACAGTCTTTTACTAATTATCAATTAACAACTAGTCATTAATTCTATTTTGTTCATCAAAAATTTGGTGAATTGATTTATCGTTATAAATATAATCAATCCCTTTAGCAAGCAAACGATCAACTGATAAACGTACCATACGATCTGGATACTTATCATGTTTAATAGTATCAGTCACTACAATTTGTTCTACTGGTAATTCATTCAAGATAGCAGTAGCGTTTTGAGAAAGGAGTGCGTGAGTTGCTGCCACATAGACCTTCTTAGCCCCTGCTGCCAAAACTGATTTAGTAGAAGAAGCGATACGTGAACCAGTATCAATTAAATCATCAACAATAATAACAGTTTTTCCTTTAACATCACCGATCATATCATGCACATCAGTATCGTATCTTTCACCACGTTGATCAACAATTGCAATTGGAGCATCAAAATGAGAACCAAATTCGCGGGCGAGTTTTGCACCAGAGTGATCTGGGGATACTACAACTACGTCATCGCTATCTTTAGTTGCAATACCATTATCGATAAAGTATTGGGCTAAGATTGGCATTGCATGTAAATGATCAACTGGAATATGATAAAATCCTTGAATTTGTGATGCATGTAAGTCTACTGCAATTAAATCATCGATTCGATTTAATTGTAATAAGTTAGCCAATAATTTAGCTGTAATTGGTTCACGTGAACGGTTCTTTGTATCTTGACGTGAGTAAGCCATATAAGGGATTACCACGTTAATAGAATGTGCTGAGGCACGATGTAAAGCATCTAAGGTAATCATCAATTCCATAAAGTTTTCATTCACTGGATCTTGAATTGATTGAATAACGTAAACATCACACCCTCTAACACTTTCAGGGATATTTACTTGAATTTCTCCATCACTAAAATGCTGTACAGCAGTTTCTAATAAGGGTTTATCAAGGGCTGATGCAATTCTTTCAGCTAAAACTTGGTTTCCTGCAAGTCCAATTATCTTCATTGGATGCAACATTTCATGTAATTCTTCTTTGTTCATCTTTTCCTATCCTTCTTTTGAATTACCTATCTTTCATCATTATAACGGAAAATCAGTTCAAATAAAAAGGAACCTGACAAAAAGACCGGTTTCCTTTCATTATTTTTAATATAAATTATTTTTCTTGATAAAAATCCTTAATCAAATCTAGTAATTTTAAGCTATGAACTACATAGCTTTCGTGTTTTTGTCGTGGCATAATTACTAACCGAGAATTTGGTAGTAACTGACTATACCACCGTACATGTTCTACTTTAACCCAGTCTTTCTCCCCCACAACACATAAGGTTGGGATTTGAATCTGTTTAAGTTTTCTAGGATCAATAAAAGTTTCTTTTAAAGCCACGCGACTATCCCGATCTCCTATTAGAAATCCCCGTAAACTATTCCAAGTTATATGACCGGCCGTTACCCCGTTACCATTTACATAAGTACCAGCAACAATTAGTTTTGAGACCAAATGTGGATATTGATTTGCTAATAATAATGCCGCTACGCCACCTGCCCCATAACCTAAAATATATGCATCTTTAAGTCCCAACTGTCGCATAAACTCTGCTAAGTCTTCAACATCCGTTTGATAATGTTCACTAGCCTCGCCACTGCTTAAACCATGCCCACGCATATCGGGCACATAAACAGTGTAATAAAGGGATAAAGGAGCAACTAATTTATCAAAAATAGCACCATCCTGATGATGACCATGAATTAAAATTACCGGATGCCCATTACCCAGCCTTTGATAATAAAGATCGTTATCATTTACTTTTACTCTCATCATTACTCCTTCAGCATAAAACTAGTCCTTAACCATCCTTTATTGGTAAAATATAAGTATCAATAAGTTGTAAAAAATATTAAGGAGTTGTTAATTATGACTAACCAATCTATCTTTTTTAATCCTGGCGATGCCATTGCTTCAACTCATGACTTTAAAGAAGCACGTCGCAGTGCAGAGATTTATAAGGCTAAAAGTAACAGTAAAAAGAGATTAGTTATTGCTCAAAACGATAAAAATGGGGAATTTGCTATATATTATGCCGATAAAGTAGCCAATAATAAACAAGGGCTACCCCATCATTTAAAAGATGAACTTTAATCTTTATAATTTGCATCGCTTAAAGTTGCCTTTTTGGCAGCTTTTTTATTTGTATTATTTTTATCTTTTTCTTGCATTAAACTTTTAACAATTTGACTCCAAACCCGATAATTAGCCCGAAAATTATCGGGTATTTTTTTAAGATCAATTGTATGTACCATACTATCTGCTCTCTGCCAATAATGATAAAGCGGCTCAGAAGAAAAGTAATATCCATTGGTTAAAGAAACATATTTTACATTAAAAATTTGATCTTCCATAAATGCTAAATCTTTAACAAAAGTTAGATTATACTTTCGTACTACATCAGTTAAATATCCCTTATTCCACGTATAACCTTTAACTGGAGAACCAAAAATATTAGTCATTTTTTCATATGTTTCCCACTTGGTTAACATTCCGCTTTCTTTTTTCTTATCGACTGCATGACTAGAATTATGACGTTGTGAGTCAATCCAAAATCCGCAAGAAACCATTGCTGCAGTTGGATGGTCCGCAAATGCCTTAACAAAAAAAGCTGTATAACCTGGATCTACCCAGTCATCCCCATCATGGAAAGTAAAGTAGGGCGTATCTACCAGACTCATTCCCACATTACGCGCATCTGATAAACCACCATTTGGTTTATCAACTAATTCAAAATGTATAAACTTATTGCGATATGATTCTGCAATCTCATGAGTTTTATCAGTTGATCCATCATTTATAATTAATAATTTAAAATTTCTTTCTTCTTGAACTGCTAACTTATCAAGTGCACGACTGAGATATTTTTCCATATTGTAAACAGGCATGATAACAGTTAATAATGGTTGACTTAACACAAATTCTAGCCTCCTTTGCAATATAAGATTATAGCATCTTAATAGAATATTACATAATTAGAATATCTTTTTAGGGTATAATGTGATTAATATCATATAGAATAGTTATAAGGAGAATACAACGTTAATATGAAAAAGTTAATGACTATTTTTAGTGCACTTTTAATTACTAGTGTATTTAGCATATTCGTAGTTCCTAATTCTCATATGGTTAAGGCCGATGATAATACTCCGGTTATTACCTTAGGTACTTCCTTAACCAGCTCACAACGTCAAGGTACGATTGATACTTTGACCCAATCTTTAGATGGAACCAATTATCGAACCATTACAATTACTGGAGCGGATTTAGTTAAATATTTAAATCCTTCTGGCGCTGACTTTACTAACAATTCTGGAGTTTGGTCGAGTGCTCTAATTCAAAAAACTGCTTCTGGTAGTGGTATTAATGTACATATCTTACCTTATAATGGCCATAATAATATTACTACTATTACTGCTAACCAATACAAGAATGCCGCTCTAACTGCTGGTATTACAGATGCCAATATTTATGTAACTAGTGCTAGTCCAATTGATGGTTCTGGTGCTTTGGCTGGAGTTTATGCCGCTTATGCCCAAAATGGTCAATCTTTAAACCAAAATCAAATTAATGCCGCTCAAGATGAAATGAACACTTTAAGCGGTATTACTGAACAAAATAAGGGCAAAGAAGGTTACTCTGATGCACAATTAAATAATGCTATTGCTGGGGCAAAGGCTGAAATGGCTAAACAAGGTAATAACATTTCTAACAACGACATCAGAAATATTGTTAATAATCAAATTAATATTAATCACTTGGGTGATACCATTACTAATAATCAAAAAGAAGAAATTATTAATTTGTTAATTAAGATTAAAGACTCTGGTGCTTTAAACAATAAAAACTTTGCTCAACAAGCAAATAAGCTAACTGATCAGATTCAATCCGGTGCTAAAAATATTTTTAGTAAATTTAATACCCCCGAAACACGTAATTGGTTCCAACAAATAATTGATACCATTGTTAACTGGTTTAAGGGGTTATTCGGTGGAGTAATAATTTATAACTAATATTGTTTAAACTTAATAAAAAAGACCTGTGTTTAATAAACAAGGCCTTTTTTTGTTATGATAGAGTGCAAGTAATAGATTCTTGGAGGAAATTACAGAGTGAGTTTAAAGTACGCGCCCAAATATCGAGTTTTTTTATTTATCATTTTTTGTATTATTAAGGCTTGTGATGTTCTATTCATTGCCTACATGATCAAATTAATGCTTAATCTCGCTTCAAGCAACAGTAAAGATGTTGGTGAATTAATCAAATTGGCAACCATTGCCGGTTGTGGTCAATTATTTTTTACTTGTTCTAACTTTTTTTATGAACATTTAAAAATGACAATCATAAAAAACGTTAACTTAGTATTAAAAAATGCAAATTTACACTATTTAGTTGCTCAAGGAAAAAGCGATATCAAATCCGGTCTAAGTTTAATGACCAATGATTTAAAACAAATAGAAACAGGCCGTGTTACCGCTCAATTAGATATGTGCTATCAATCAATACTATTTATTGGTTCCTTATCATTTGCCTTCATTAATTCTTGGCAAATGACTATTATCTTTATTGTTGCTTCCATCGCTCCCGCTATCGTCCAAATTTTGACTAGTAAGTTAATCACACGTAAGGCTAAAACCTGGGCTAATGCTAATGCAGACTATACCCAACATGTCTCAGATAGTCTTAACGGTGCTCCGGCCGCCAAGTTATATAATGTACAAGCTACTATTATTTCTCGAGCTATTTTTAGTGCCAAGAAAATGGAAGAGGCCTTAAGGAGTATGAACTTTACCCAGGCCTGGGCTTTAGAGTTAATTTATACAGTAGCTGAACTATGTTGTTTCATTATTCCATGTACAATTGGTGGAATTTTAATGATGCATGGTCAATTAAAAGTTGGTACTTTAGTCTTAATGGTTGATTTGGCAATGAACTTTATTACTCCTGTAGTAACAATTTTCCAAGAATTTAATCAAGTTAAATCAACTGATCCAATGTGGAAAAAGACCCTTGAGGCACTTAACTACACAAACAAGCCAGAAAAGGTTGTTACCAAAGCTAAAGAGAATTTTAATAATTTAAAAATTAAAAATCTCGGTTATCGCACTAACAAAACAAATACAGAAATTTTTAATAATATTAATTTTACTATTACTCCTGGTAAAAAGACGCTATTAATGGCTCCATCTGGCTGGGGAAAAACTACGCTATTAAAATTAATGATGGGTGATAAAAAGCCAAGTCACGGGCAGATTTTGATCAACGATCATAATCTAACTAACAATTGGCAAGGGCTGCATAATTACTTCTCATACGTTAATCAAAAGCCATTTCTTTTTGATGATACTTTACGATTTAATATTACATTAGGCCGAGATGTCAGTGATAAAGAACTTCAAAACGCTATTCATGAAGCAGGACTTGATGAATTAGTAAAAGAAAAAGGCCTAGATAGTCCAGTAGGTGAAAATGGTAATCAACTTTCAGGAGGACAAATTCAAAGAATTGAAATTGCACGTGCTTTATTATCAAAACGTCCTGTACTTTTAGCCGATGAGGCAACTAGTGCTCTTGATCCCCATTTATCACTTGATATTCATCAGACCTTACTTAAAAATCCAAATATTGCTGTAATTGAAGTAGCACACAAAATTTCTCCTCAAGAAAAAGCAATGTTTGATCAAATCATTCATCTGGATCAACCTAATGAAAACAATAATTAAAAAAGCAGTTGCCACGCAACTGTTTTTTATAATTCCCTTCTAATATTCGAAAATGTTAAAATAATTCTATTATTTATATTTATCTTACAACCAATGGGAGGAGGAAATAATGTTTTTTAAACAAAAAAAGTACGCCGAAGAAACCGAAAAAAGTCGGAAAAAGAATAGTAGTGAAAAAAAGCCCAATGTTTTTTCCATGTCGATTATTGGTTTGCTTGGTACTTTTATTCCTACCCGTTGGTTATTGCGCCTACATAAGCAAAAAGTTAAAGATATTTCTATTACTGAACCACCCTCTTCTTCTGTTACTCAAGTCCCGATTATTTATATTCATGGTTTTCGTGGCGGTGATTATACTACTAACATTATGGTTCAAAAAACCGCAAGCTTAAAACAAAATTCCAAATATCTCAAAGTAACAGTAGATTTATTCAATAATTTTGAAATTTCAGGAACTTGGACTAATGATGAGCATCCTCTCGTCCAACTCGTATTCAAGCAAAAAATTGTCGGTGTCTATGGCATCTCTTATATGCAACGACTTGCTCTAAAATTCTTAAAGAAAAGATATCATTTTGAAAGCTATGATGCCGTAGCCCATTCTTTAGGAGCTCCAGCCCTAGTAAAAACAGAAATGTATACCCACAATTTCAAAAAATATCCTAGATTACAACGTTACGTTTCCATAGCTGGACCATTTGATGGAGTTATGTATTTAGGAGATATTCCAAATATTAATCATCTTACTCCTAATGGTCGACCTCTTTTAATGACCTGGTCTTATGTAGGAATGCTAATGCGGAGGCATAATTTCGATTCAAAAATTGCTGTACTAAATGTTTACGGCAATGTAATGGATGAAACTAATAGCGATAAATTTATTTCTGTTACTTCAGCTAAGTCAATCCGCTATATTTTGGCTCCCATTGTTTCTCGGTATGAGGAAATCGAAATGCGTGGTCCTAAGGCCGAACATAGTCAAATGCATGATAATTTGCTTGTAATCAAAATAATTAATCAGTTTTTGGGTTTATATAATGCTTAGAAATTAATTAACTTAATTAAAACTAGAATGAAAGGAGGTACAAAAATAATGTTTTGGGATAATGATTTTATTCAAATAATTTTGGCCGTTAACACTATCTTAGCTTTTTATGTAGTCTTTCACCGCAAACGTTCGGTTGCTGCATCATGGGCTTGGCTAATTATTTTGATTATTTTTCCCATTGCTGGTTTTATTCTCTATGGCTTTACTAGTCGTGGTCTTTCTCAAGAAAATCTTTTTGCAATTAATCGTCAACAACATATAGGATTATTTAAAGTGTCTCGTCTAATTCCTAAAGCCCCTGCTAAGGCTGGTCCCTCAGATACATCCGATCAAGCGCAAATTTTAATTGACTATTTTAATGATCAAAAAGATGCCCCACTTTCAAAAAATAATAAGGTAAGTATTTTCACTAATGGTGAAGATAAATTTATGAATCTTTTTCATGATATTGATATGGCCCAAGAAACTATCAATGTAGAATATTATTCTTTTATGAATGATGACCTGGGAAATACTTTTTTAGATTTATTAATTAAAAAGGCTAAACAGGGTATTAAGGTTAGGGTTATCTATGATCCTTGGGGTTCTCCGGGAGCTCATCTTTCTTGGTTTAAACCCTTAATTGATCAAGGTGGCGAAGTAGTGGCATTTATTACTGCTCAAAATATGGTAACTAAATATCGTATGAACTATCATTTACACCGGAAAATTGTAGTCATTGACGGTAAAATTTCTTGGACTGGTGGATACAACGTCGGCGACCAATATGTTAATAAAAATAAACGTTTTGGCTTTTGGCGCGATACCCATGTACGAATTGTAGGTTCCGCTTCTTTACTTTTACAAGAGCGCTTTGCTATGGATTGGAATGCTTCCATTAAAGATGAAAGGCAAGCAATTGTCTTTTCACCGCGTCTTTTTCCAAAAATCACAGAAACAAACTTTTCTGATGATAATGTGGCTACACAAATAGCTAATGATGGTCCAGATCAAGAAACACCTTATTTACGCAATGGCATGATGCGATTGATGATGGCAGCAAAAGAAAGTATTTATATACAAACACCATATTTAATTCCTGATGATCCCATGCTTGCTACTTGGGTCACTGCTGCCCATTCTGGTGTTGAAGTAAAAATTATGATACCTTCTATGCCTGATCATCCTTTTATCTATCGTGCCACTCAGTGGTATGCTCGATATCTTTTACACGAAGGAATTCGTGTTTTTATTTATGATAATGGTTTTCTTCATGCCAAAACAGTAACAATTGATGATCGTTTTGCCACAGTTGGTTCAATGAATCAAGATTATCGTTCATATGAACTAAATTTTGAAACTGACGCTATTTTTTATGATCGTAATCTTACTAATCAATTACGTCATATCTTTGATGAGGATCTTAAGAAGTGCCATGAATTAACAATTCAAGATACTGAAAACTGGTCTAGATGGCTACGTTTTAAACAGGCATTTTCTCGCTTACTTTCACCAATCCTATAAAAAATCCAGGAGTTTATTTATACCCTCCTGGATTTTTTATTAAATTATTTTTCTAATTTCAATTGCAGTATCTTTACCAACATAAATCTGAATCGCTCTGATAATTACTTCTAATTCTTTTGAAAAGCGCAGAGTAAAGGCAGTATTTCTATGAGTTTGAAAAATTGCCATTGTTGTTGGTTTATTAGCCGTTGGAACGGGAATTAAAGTTACTCTTGCAATATCTCCATACTTTACCGTTCTTCTAAAATATCCACTAACAACTAGTCTTTTTTTTGCAAAACCAGAAAAACCATCAATAATACTCATTAAAATAAATAGAGCTACTAAAATATTTAAGCCCAAACTTGGATTAGAAACATAATCCATCCCAAAAACAATTAATAAAAAGACTAAAGCCCAAATTACTGACGAAATACGATAACGAGCTCTAATATCAATCATTGCTTGCCAATACCAGCTAAAAAATAAATAGCCAATAATATAAATACCAATTAAAATATATAATAAAACCATTTAAAATCCCCTATTACTTTTTTATATTATATCAAAACCCTATTTATATCACCAAAACTACTATTTTTTCTCCTAATATAATTCGTAGAAACTGTTATTTTAAAATGATATCATTACTTTAAAATATTTATTATATTAGCTAAAAATTGACGCATTGTCACTTTTACTTGTGATTATGTTATCTTATATATGTTGGATTGTTTTAATAATGTTAAAAATGAAAGTTGGAAATAGATGGCATTTAATAATAATGTGTACTATTATGATACAGTCTGGATTGATCCTTGGGCTTATCAAATCGTTGTTAGTGATAAAGGTTTAGTGTTTGTTGGTTTAAAAGAAGATAATACCTATTCTTCTTTTCATAACTACTATCCTAATCAAATGTTAGTACAGGATTTAAAGCGTGTTAGTCCCTATATTAATGAGCTAAAAGAATATTTTTCTGGGAAACGTAGACAATTTGATTTACCAATTGACTACGGAACATTTGGAACTCCATTTCAAAATAAAGTTATTCAAATGGTTAACAATATTCCTTATGGATCTACTGTAACTTATGGTGATCTAGCTACTGCAATCAACGGATCAACATCAGTAAGGGCCGTTGCACATGCAGTAGCTTTAAATCCTAATCTTATTTTTATTCCTAGTCATCGTGTTATCTTAGACAAAGGCAATGTTGGTGCTTACCGCATGGGATCAAAAGAAAAATTGCGTTTAATTAATTTAGAAAAAGGATATTTGCATGCAAATTCTTAGGCTTTATGAACCCTTCTTTGATGGTAATAATTGGGCACACGTGTTGACCAGTGGTAAAGACTGGATGATGATTTTTACTCTAATTTTGATGGAATGCTTACTTTCTGTAGACAATGCCGTGGTTTTAGCAGCACAAACTCAAGTCTTACCTACGGATGCGCAAAAAAGAGAATCCTTAATTTATGGATTATGGGGCGCCTACCTTTTTCGTTTTATTGTAATCGGAATCGGTACTTACTTAATCAATTTTTGGGAAATTAAGCTTTTAGGTGGAATTTATCTTTTTTACTTGGTTTATCGCTATTTTTATGACCAACGTCATCCTGAAAAAGTGGTACAAGAACAAAATCACAAGAAAAAGAAGAGAAAATCTAATAAAAAGCATCACCTTTCTTTATTCTGGCGTACAGTCATTTCAATCGAATCAATGGATATTGTTTTTTCCATTGACTCCGTTTTGGCAGCACTAGCTATGTCAGATAACCCTGTTGTTGTTTTAATTGGCGGAATGATTGGAATTTTATGTATGCGGGGTGTAGCCCAAGTGATCATTAAACTAATGGAGATCATCCCTGAGTTACAAACCATGGCCTATGTTTTAATTGCTCTTATTGCAATTAAACTTTTGATTTCTCTTCCACCTCTTAACTACAAAGTTCCAGATATTGCTTTTGCGGTTATCGTATTCGGCACAGTGGGATTAACTATAATTTTTCATTATGTGCGTCAGGCACGACAAAAATAAAATTAATCAAGTTTATTATCTACAAATTCTTTAAGTACAACCGCTTGGTTGTGCTTTTTATTTTTTGCTCCATAGAGAAATAAGACATTTTGTTTGGCTAATTGTTCCCTTACAGTTTTTATAAATTTTGAAGTAAGGGTATTTTTCTCCAATTCGGCTATATATTTGTCTTTAAATTCAGCGTATTTTTCATCTTCATGATTAAACCATTGGCGTAATTCTTTACTTGGACCAATTTCTTTATCCCACTCATTTAAATTGGCCTTTATTTTGCTCATTCCCCGTGGCCAAAGACGATCTACTAAAATTCGATAACCGGCTGGTTGTTCGTGATCATAAATTCTAACTAATTTAATTTCATTTTTTGAGAAATTCATTTTCTTTTCCTCCCTTTTTCAAATTTATTATACTTTTACTGAAGGGAGTAAAGTATGGATTACGAATCATTTTTCAAAAATAGGCCTACTACAGACATTGCCCGTGATCTACTAGGTAGGACTCTTTCTTTTAATAACGGAAAAGAAATTCTAAGTGGAACGATAGTAGAAACAGAAGCGTATTTAGGACAAAAAGATCGGGCCGCACACTCTTATAATGGGCGTCGTTCTTCGGCTAATGAGGGTCTTTATCGCACCGGTGGTACTCTCTACATTTATGCTCAAAGACAATACTTTTTCTTTGATGTTGCTACTCAAGAAAAAGATATTCCTGAGGGAGTTTTAGTTAGAGCAATTGACCCTATCGCTGGGATTAAGACAATGGAAAAAAATCGGCACCATAAAACTGGTATCCTTTTAACTAACGGTCCAGCCAAAATGATGCAAGCTTTTGGTATTGACAGTCGCAAATGGGATCTTCATCCCTTAGCAAACTCTCCATTTGCTATTGATCTAACTCATAAAAAATCCATTCAAGAAATAAAAACCGTACCTCGAGTAGGAATTAATCAATCTGATCCATATTGGGCTCGAAAGGAACTACGTTATATTGTGGCCGGAAATCCTTATGTTTCGGACATGAAGAAAAAAGATTTTAAGAAAAATCATGGATTTAATTGACAAAAAATTAAAAATCGTTTAATCTTTTCATCAGTTAAATAATTCCCAATGCAATAGAGGTTGCGATAGGCACAAGTTTAAATGGAGCCCACGAAGGCTAAGAAGTTTAAGTTTAGGCTTACCGCCGAAATGAGAAGTCTTTTCGTGAAGATGTCTTGTTGGGCTACAAGAGAATATCTTGTAGACTGTCCTGGTAGTCCCCAGGGAGCGCTATATGATTTGGTTTCATTACTAATGAATTTTCCACCTCGTTGTTTTTGGTAACAACGAGGATTTTTTATTTGCGTTTATTGTATTGGCTTTATTTGGAATTATTATTGGAGGTATTTCAAAGTGAAGTCAAAAACAAAATGGCTAACCGCTCTTTTGCTGTTAGTATTCGGTTTTATTGTTAATACGCATCTTACAACTTCTGTTGAAGCTGCTAGTAAAGAGCCCGTGTTAAAGGTAGGAATGGAAGCTAATTACCCACCATATAATTGGACTCAAACTACCAATGCTCATGGCGCAGTGCCTATTGATGGTTCAAAACAATATGCTAATGGTTATGATGTACAAATTGCTAAAATCATTGGTAAAAGATTGCACCGTAAGGTAGTTGTAGAAAAGACAGAATGGGATGGACTTTTGCCAGCACTAACATCAGGTAAAATTGATTTAATTATTGCTGGAATGTCACCTACTCCTGATCGTCGTAAGGCAATTAATTTTTCACAACCTTACCGTAAAAGTACTTTTGTTGTAATTACTAACAAAGATAGTAAATATGCAAAGGCAAAGACCATTAACGACTTTGATGGTGCTAAGTTAACTGCTCAACAAGGTACTCTTCACTATGATTTAATTAAAGAGTTAAAGGGTGCTAAGCACCAACCAGCAATGCGTAGTTTTTCTGCCATGCGTCAAAGCTTAACTTCAGGTACAATTGATGGTTATGTAGCTGAAGATATTGAATATACTAGTTATAAGGCCGTTAACCCTAATATTGTGGCCGTAAACTTAAATAAAATGTCTGGTTTTCATGTAGATGCAGACGATTCAGAAACATCTATTGGAGTAAAGAAAGGAAATACCCAACTTCTTAACGAAGTTAACAGTATTTTATCTACCATTTCGAATAAAAAACGTGATCAATTAATGAATGCAGCCATTCGTGAACAACCACAAGCTGCACCTGCTAAGCACGAAAACTGGTTCATTTCTATTATGCGTCGTTACGGTAACATGATTCTTGGTGGTGTAGGAATGACCCTACTCCTTGCCTTAGTTGGTACTATTGTTGGTTTCTTTATTGGTTTATTAGTTGGTATTATTCGTACTATCCCTACCCCTAAATCAACTGGTAAGAGATGGTTTAT
Organism: Lactobacillus sp.; assembly: GCA_014803905.1. Classification (GTDB taxonomy): domain Bacteria; phylum Bacillota; class Bacilli; order Lactobacillales; family Lactobacillaceae; genus Lactobacillus. Next base: position 14,751 of record JAAVAW010000001.1, read on the forward strand.
GAAGGTTATTGATTGGATTTTAGCCATCTACATCGAAGTTTTCCGTGGTACCCCTATGATGGTTCAGGCTGCAGTCTTCTACTATGGTATTGCCCAATTATGGCACATTAACCTTAATCGAACTGTAGCGGCCCTAATTATTGTTTCAATCAATACTGGTGCTTACTTATCCGAAATTATTCGTGGTGGTATTAATGCTACCCCTAAAGGGCAATTTGAGGCCGCTCAAGCTTTAGGAATGAAGCACTCACAACAAATGTGGCAAATTATCTTACCACAAGCTATCCGCAACTGTTTACCATCAATTACTAATGAATTCATTGTAAACATCAAGGATACTTCAGTATTAAGTATTATTTCAGTTTCAGAATTATTCTTTGTTGGTACAACTGTTGCCAGTCAAACCTTCCAATTCTTCCAAACTTACTTAATTATTTCCGCAATTTACCTACTTCTTACCTTCTCAATCACTCGTATCTTTAACTTTATCGAGAAAAAACTTGAAGGCCCAAGAAACTATAATTTGATGGCCAACCAAATTCAATTGGCCGATCCTAAGGAGGCTGGCTTAGAACATGAACAATAATGAAGAAAATATTTTAAAGGTCGAACATTTACAAAAAAGTTATGGTGACCATAAAGTTTTGCGTGATATCTCTTTTGACATAAATAAAGGGGAAATCATGACTATCATCGGACCATCTGGTGGTGGTAAGTCAACTATGCTTAGATGTATCAATTTATTGGAGGATCCTACAGAAGGTAAGATCTTATTCCATGGTGACGACATCTTAGCCCCAAAATATGATTTAAATCATTATCGTTCAAAAGTTGGCATGGTTTTCCAGCAGTTTAATCTATTTAACAATAAAAATGTGCTTCAAAATTGTATGATTGGCCAGGAATCAGTCCTAGGCCGTTCAAAGAATGAAGCAGAAAAAGTTGCTCGTGAAAATCTTAAGAAAGTTGGAATGGAGGCATATGCTGAAGCAAAACCGGCCCAACTATCTGGTGGTCAACAACAACGTGTAGCTATCGCTCGTGCTATTTCAATGGATCCAGAAGTTTTGCTTTTTGATGAACCTACTAGTGCTTTGGATCCAGAAATGGTTGGTGAAGTTCTAAAAACTATGAGTAATTTAGCTAAAACTGGTTTGACGATGGTTATTGTTACTCATGAAATGGGCTTTGCTCGGGATATTTCTAATCATGTAGTTTTCATGAGTGATGGAGTCATTACCGAGCAAGGAACACCGGATCAAATCTTTAATCATCCTCAAGAAGAAAAAACAAAAAAATTCTTACGCAATTTCCGCAACGAACAATTCTAAAAAGAAGACCTCTCAAAGAGGTCTTCTTTTTTGCTTTTAATTATTATTTGTATTATTGGAAACATTCATTTTATTAATTACATCTTCTGAGAGTGAAGGCGCATTTTTAATTACTGTTGGTACATCAAGTTTTTGGTAGTTTCCAATCTTATCTATTGTTTCGCATTCTTTAATTTGCATACCCTTATACGTCATTTCAAAGAAAATTTTCTGAGATTCTACTTGATAAGTCTCTTTATTAATTACCTCTTTCATAGTTAATTTTTTTAGATGTGCATCCTTTAAAATTTCATCACTAATTCCTTGTCCAGTAGAATTTTGTCCTGTCATACTTAATGTACTCTGCACAAAGTTTTTAAATAATACTTTATCCCCATCAGTATCTACTTTTTCCAAGGAGAGCACGTATTTGTCTTTTTGATTAGTTAATTTTAATTTTTTTAATACTTCATCAGAGGGCTCAATAAATTCTTTAATATTTGATTGTAAATTTTCTTTTAAGGATTTTACATCTAAAATTCCTTCATTATTTTTTATTGGCACCTTGTACCATTGATTATTGCTAGGAGCAAGATAGATATTTTTACTATCTACCCAATTTTTACTAGTAGATCTTACTTCTCCCGCACTACTCTTTGTATTCATTTCTACAATAAAGGGTTTATTTTTAAAAGCTCCCTTAATATTGCTTTTCATGACATTATCATTGCCAAGAGTGATTTCCATATTCAAATTTAAATATCCATTATTGATTGGATGATTTTTTATTTTATTAACTACATCTTCAACACTTAATTTGTTTTTTTGAAGAATAGTTTGATTTATTTGAGTATTAGGATGATGGGATGGAGCTGTAACTTTACTACATGCTTGTAATGACATTAAAATACTAATGCCAAAAGCCGGCCACGCCAATCGTTTTTTCTTCATTTAATACTCCTTTTTTGCTTTTTGATTATATTAATCATTTTAAACTAAATTAATTAAAAAAATAAAAAAAGAGGGTAAAACCTCTTTTAAATAATATCTAAATCTTTATTTTCTTTTGCTAGCTTCCAACCTGCTTCAAAATATTCTTTTCGAGTATGGCGTAAACTATCATAGTCACTCTGTAAACTATCAATAGCATCATGAAGCTTTTTATTTTGCTTGCGCATTGCATTTAACTCAGGATCATTTATTACACCACGTAAATGAACCTGTCCCGCTAAATCTCGCTTTGCTTGGGAAAACTCTTCTTTTAAATTAGCCAAAGTATTTTCATATTGAACTAATTTTTTATTAACTACAGTTAGCCGATCATTTAATTCAATAAATAATTTATACGGCATATTAGATTTTATACGATTACATTCACTACAAGATAAAATCAAATTATCTTTATCATTATTTTGTGATAATGATACTGGATCTTTATGATCTACACTGGTTCCTTTGCGCCCACAATATTGACAGCGATAATTATATTTTCGACGAATTTGTTCACGATCAATATAGTCTAATTCATTTAGAGAAAAGTTTATCGTTAGACCCAATTTTTGCATATTAATAGCAAAATCAACATTATTTCCTGGGACATAATTTATAATTCCATCTTCACTATTAATAATTGCGTGATTAAAATCTTTTTGAGAAATTTGTTGCTGAGCTACTTCATTACTATCGTAATCTTGAATAAAGGATTCATACTGCTTGCGCTTATCTGAACTTATTAGAAATTCTTCTTTAGTTAATTTATTACTTTCTGTTTTTTTACCTTCATAACCATATAACATTACTAAGGCTACATCTTGTACAACCTTATTTTCAAAATTAGCTGGATTAAGTCCTCTTGTAATACAAATATCACAAATACTTGTTAATTTTGGATTCATGAGGCCTGATTTTTTAAAATGTAAACTATTAATCCTTAACCCACATGAAGCACATTGAAACTTCACTTAATCATTATCTCCCATTAATAAAATACTAAAAGCAATTCTTTGCATCTTATCCTTAGCTGCAAAATCTCCCTCAAATAGGTCTGGCAAAATTTTCTTGATAAAGTATTGCACACATACTAAATCATCAAAGTCTTTTATTGTTTCAAGACTTTCTCTGAACATTTGCATATAAACTGGATTTGGATTACCTAATTCAATTTCACCATAAGCTTCATAAAGTAAATCTAATTTATCACATACTGATAAAATTTTACCTTCCAAAGTATCATCTTTAGCTTCAGACAACCGATTACGATAAATTTCTTGAAATTCTTCAGGTATTTCATCCTTAATAAATTTATCAGTCATTGTTTCTTCTACTTCACCAATCATTTTTCTAAGCTCTGGTGTTGCATATTTAACTGGTGTTTTTATGTCTCCAATAAAGCGTTCGGTATAATCATGATTTAAGCTCTTTTCATAAAGGGCCTTCCAATTAACTTCTTTTCCACCAATAACTTCTTCAATATCACCCATCATTTGAGCAAGTTCAGCAGTTCTGAATGAGTGATCCGCAACTGAATGATGTTGATATTTAAAATACCCTGGAGCTCGATCGATTGACTCTAAACTATTAAAACCTTGAATATATGCATTTAAACCCATTATCTCTACTCCTTTTCATTTACTAATTATAAAAGATATTAAAAATTTGTATTATGTTACCAGAACTAAAGACTTGATGCAAATTTTATTTTTAATACAAAAAAAGAGAGAATGTAAAACTACATTCTCTCTTTTTGTAAAATCAATTACTTGTTTTCATCAGCGGCAGCTTTATTTAAGAAAGCAACAACTTCTGCAGCTCTCTTTACACGTGCCTTGGAGTTCTTCTTGTTCTTAGGTCTTAAGTTAGGAGTAACACCAGTGTTATAGTTTTCACCTTTACGCATAGATCTATACTTCCTCTCAATAAAATTTTCGAAAATCTTTTATTATCATATCATGAACCCAATATAAATGGCAAGAAGACTTTAAAATTAAAGGCTACTAGCAGATTTTTCCACCCATTTTTTCCATTTCTTCTTTAGTTAACTTTTTGGTGCTATCCGTATTAATAGTGACNGCGCCATCAATGATACCTTCATCACTTGATAATGATAAAACCGCATCTCTACCATTCAACACTAAACCATTCTCTAAAAATTGTAATTCNGCATCTGAAGTGTAAAGATCTAACCCCATATTATTTTCCACTTTTACATTNAATTCTGGATCTTTATGGTCCAAAACTACTAATTGAAAGTTTGCTCCAATAGTACATGTTCCACCCAATTTTGAATAGCCATTGGAGCCATCATTAAGAGCCAAAAGCACAATTGATNCTGGCTTTATCTTAGATTTAATAATCTCTTGTGCTGGTTTNTTGATATTAATTTTTAAATTATTTTTATCAATCATAACTAAATACCTCCTNGCTTATTATTTACTAACTAAAGTATAGCAATTTTTACTTAGATTATTTAATTTTATGCCTATAAGTTTTTAAAATTTTGTATAATAAAAAAGTCAATGAACTGTTGCGAACTAAAGAAAAAGAGTTCAAAATATAATATGTTGTGTTGATTATCAAAGGGGAACTCAATGACCGTCATCAAAAACATTGCAAAGGACCGCATCCTGCAGGTAACGGTTGTACTGACTATTGTCAGTCTTTTTTTTGCTAGACCAAGAATTCAAGATATTAACTTTCATACTTTATTTTCGATTCTTGCAATGTTAACTATCATTCAGATTTTTTCATATTTGCATGTGCTTGATGTATTAGCCTATAAATTAACTACTAGTGCACGTACCACAAGAAGATTAACCGCCATCTTCACCTTTTTAGCAGTTATAGCAGCCATGTTTTTGACCAACGATATTACTGTTTTAACTTTAATACCACTTTATCTGACTATNGCACATAAACATAACTTACCAGAAATCTTACCTGTTACTCTTATTGGTATGGGAGCAAATATTGGCGCAGCTTTCACGCCTTGGGGTAATCCTCATAACATCTTCATTGTTAATACTTATTCTGTTAGCCCTACTAAATTCTTCAGCTGGTCAATCCCCCTACTTATTGCTAGTGTGATTTTAATTACTTGTTTATTGTTTGGTTTGCGTAATACGCCTATCCCCTCTGTTCCATTACAAAAAGTACAAATTAGCTGGCGCCCAACAATTTTAACTATTTTCGTGGCTATCTTTTTCTTCTTTGCAATTTTTAACGTAATTCCTGCTTATGTCCCTGCAATTATAGCCATTGTAATAGCTTTATTTCTTAATCCTAAAATTTTACTACATGTCGACTATGCATTACTTTTAACTTTTACTTGTTTCTTTATTTTTATCAGTGATATNCAACAAATCCCGTTGATAGTAGGAATTNTTCAACGNACCATGTTCTCCAAAGATTCCGTCTATTTGACTTCAATCATTTCCAGTCAATTTATTTCTAATGTTCCTTCAACAATCTTAATTGGTAAATTTACTAAGTTTGCCGAATCGTTGTTCTTAGGCTCAAATATTGGTGGCTTTGGTTCTATCGTAGGATCAATGGCTAACATGTTAGTATTTAAAAGCTTTGCAGAAAATGGTACTGTTTCCAAAAGCAGATTCTTTTGGGTATTCTCAGCCTTACAATTTTTCGGTCTCGTAGTTTTAGGAATTTTTGGTTGGTTAATTCTTAATTTTATTTATTAGCCGTGTTAATTAAATTAATTTTTAAATTTATCTAAAAGACATACANTGTATGTCTTTTCTTATATATTAGAATCATCTNATTTGGTAAAATTATAGTAATAAATTATTTTATGGAGGAAATTATGGTTCTAACTTGGATTATTGTAATTATTTTGATCTTAATTATCGGTATTTATATTGCNGTCTATAATGGTTTACAAAAAGCTAGAATCCATGCTCAAGAGGCTTGGAGTCAAATTGATGTTCAATTAAAACGTCGTAATGATTTAATTCCTAACTTAGTAGAAACGGTAAAGGGATATGCAAAACATGAAAGTGAGACCTTTGAAAAAGTAGTTCAATTACGCAATCAATTGACCCAAGTTCCAGCTAATGATCACAATGAAGCAATGAAAATTTCTGATGAATTAACNAATTCATTAAAATCAGTTTTTGCTCTTTCTGAAAATTATCCTGACTTAAAAGCTAATCAAAACTTTCTTGCCCTTCAAGAAGAGTTAACCAATACAGAAAATAAAATTGCTTACTCTCGTCAACTTTATAATTCATCTGTTGCCTTCTATGATGAAAAATTGGTTACTTTTCCATCTAATATTATTGCCAATCTTCATCACTTCCAAAAAATGGACTATCTTGAAACCCCAGCACCAGAAAAAGACGTTCCACAAGTTAAATTCTAATGCTTTATCAACAGATTGCGCGTAATAAACGTAAAACAGCTTTTTTATTAATAGTTTTTATACTCATATTAGCTTTAGTAGGAGCTGGGGCAGGCTATATTTTTGCTAATGATGCTTTAGTAGGTATAATTTGGGCTATTTTAGGAAGTTTAGTGTATCTAGCGATCGTACTACATAATCCAGCTAACTTGGTCATGAGTATGAATCACGGACGCAAAATTCAAGAAAAAGATGATCCTGAATTGTGGCATATAGTTGAAGATATGGCTATGGTAGCTCAAGTACCAATGCCAAAAGTTTATATTATTAATGACCCAAGTCCTAATGCTTTTGCCACAGGTCGTGATCCTAAACANAGTGCAGTTGCTGTAACTTCTGGATTACGTGAAGGACTAAATCGAGAAGAATTAGAAGGCGTTTTAGGGCATGAGTTCTCTCATATTCGTAATTATGATATCTTAGTTTCCACTATCGGAGTAGTTTTAGTTGGCGTTATTTCTTTTATTTCAAGTTATGCAGCCAGATATGTATGGTGGTTCGGTGGTAGTAATAAAANTGATAATGATGATAAAAATACTAGTCCTATAGAAGCAATTTTTAAAATAATTGCTATCATTTTTGTTTTTATCCTTGGCCCCCTTGCCGCCTCCCTAGCCCAAATGGCTCTTTCGAGAAATAGAGAATACTTAGCCGATGCTGGTTCGGTTGAACTTACAAGAAATCCACACGGTTTAATTTCAGCCTTAGAAAAAATATCTGGTGGTAAACCAATGAAAAAGGCTGATCGTTCAAGTGCTGGAATGTATATTGAAAATCCTTTTCATAAACAGGGATGGTCTCATTTATTTGATACACATCCTCCTACNGCAGAGCGAATTGAACGACTTAAAAATATGTAAATTTATAAAATANAGATGTAATACTTTTTAGAATAAAAGTGCTACATCTCTATTTTTATATGACGAGGATTTTTATAACATTAGTGATTATATTCCTTTTTTAGNTATTTTTTNCTTTTCAAAAATTTTTTTAAAATTATTTATTTTTGTTCTAATTAAATAACACATATTACAAAATATCGACTTTATTATAAATAAAAGATAACATTTGTAATATTATAGCTTTATAAATCGTTATTTAACCATTTTTTCTCTAGACATCGTCCAAAAAGCTGCTAATATAACAACTGTTGAGAATAAACAAAGAAGATATATTACTTACTATGTAAGGATTTCGAAAGACACCCATAAAGAGATAACACTCAAATATTTCATACCAAACCATAAATTTAAATAAAGATAAACAAAATTTATTGAATTAAGATATGAAGTATAATTAATAATATGATTAATTATAAANGTTGAGGCTTCTTTCCATACTAGTAGTTCTACTTCTAANACATGAATTTTCAATTATTTTTAAATATTTAATTCATGCCTTTATCGATTAGGAAGCATAAAAAAGCGAGATACTAGTATCTCGCTTTTTTATATACCTTTAATTTCAAAACTTAATTATCTTTTAANAGTCTCTTTCTCATTTCTGTTGGTGTCATTCCAAANTAATGATTAAATTTTTTATAAAAGAANGATTTACTAGAATAACCAAGTTGTTTAATAATTTCCCTTAAAGAGATATTTGGATTGCGTAAAAGTCTAATTGCCTCGGTCATTCGTCGTTCATCAACTTGTTCCATAAAACTTTTTCCAGTTTTCTTTTTTACTAAACTAGAAAAATAATTCTTATTAAAACCAAAGTAATTTGCTGCATTTTCTAAGCTAATATTAGCAAAGTTAGTATTAATATACTGTGTAAGTACTTCTGCATTAAAGCCACCTGTTTTAGCCGTTGGTAAAGTAACAAATAATTGTTCNCGTAAAGATAAAAACGCTACTAAACGTAAATATGAGATATTTACAGGAATAACATACATCCCACCATGAATATACTCATCAATTGCTCTATTAAGTATTTGATTACTCATCATCGCATTATTATTATCTAACTTAATAAAACCTTTTTCTTTATACCTTTTTTCAAAAATACTTTTAACTTCATTCTCTTCTGCCGTTGGAGCATACATATTTTTAAAAATTTCTTTCCAAGTAAAATCAGGTGCTAGTTTAAATTTTATTAGAATTGTTTTATCACTTAAAATCCTTACCTTATAAGGTAAATTATTTTTTAGAACAATTATATTGCCGGCTGATAAACTAATTTTTTGATCTTTTATTTGAAGTTCAGATTCCCCAGTCAAACAAAAAATCAAATTGGGATTTTTAGTTTCGTAAGAAATCCAGTCTAGATGTTGTTTTTCTACATAAAGTTTATACCATGGGAATTTAAAACTTTTAGATATGATTTCTATTTCTGTTCTATTACTTTTATCTTTCTTTAGAATATCATCTAGATAATGGCCAATCGAAAAAGTGGTCATTAGTTTGGCCGCCTCCTCTCATATTTATTTACTATGAAAATTATTTACGCTATTATAAAGTATGTACNTATTGTACTTTAAAAACTTATCAACTCAGGGTAACTACTGTTTTTCCTGAATTTAAACTACTACCATCTGAATATAAAACATTTTGGGGTGCTGTAAAGCTGAGATTATACCCATTGAACCTGTCTGATTAACATCAACGAAGGAAAAATGAACTTAATTTTGACTATAAAAGTCCACCTCTTTTGAGGTGGACTTTTTTTACCTCTAGATTGGAACAAAATGAAACAAATACACCTTAAAGATATTATTCTAATGACTTTAATTGCCATTGTTTTTGGCTTTATTTATATAGCAAGTGATACTCTTTATAATTTTTTAACTCTTGTTCTTACGCCAGTTGGTTATGGTCCCTTAGCCAACGATATTACAATGGGAATTTGGTGTATGGCCGGTCCAATCTCCGGATTTATTATTAAAAAGCCAGGAAGTGCCTTTTTGGGCGAATTCTTAAGTTCCTGTGTAGAAACCTTTATTATGGCTGAATGGGGAGTCGTAAACTTAATTTCAGGTTTTTTTCAAGGATTAGGAAACGAATTAGGCTTTACCTTAACTGGCTATAAATACTACAACCTTTTTACCCTCTTCTTATCGGCTACCACTACCACTATTGTTACCTTTTTATATGATTTTTTTAAAAATGGTTATAACTATTTTTCACCAATTAATGTCTTGATCTATTTTCTTGTTCGCTGGCTTTCATTAATTATTTTCTGCTGTATTTTCGTTAAATTAATTATTAATTTATTGGAGCAATCTCATGTCATTACCAATTAATATTAAAAATTTAAGTTTTAATTTTGATCAAAATCATCCGATCTTTGAAAATTTATCCTTAAAAATTCCAACTACATCATTTTCTTTACTGATTGGGCCAAGTGGAGCCGGAAAATCAACTTTTTTAAAACTTCTTGCTGGTCTCTATCCCCTATATGGAGGGAGCCTAATAAACGGCTCTATCTATAACTTACCTAAAAGCTGGGGAATGATTTTTCAGGATCCAGACAAGCAATTTACAATGGCCACTCCAAGAGAAGAATTTGTTTTTACCTTAGAGAACCTCAAACTTGATCACCAAGAGGCTCAAAAAAGGATAACAGATGCTATTACTCAAACCCATATTACAGATCTACTTGATCAAAAATTTACTAGTTTATCAGGTGGTGAAAAACAAAGAGTAGCTTTTGCTCTTATGTTGGCTATGCGACCAGGATTATTGCTTTTAGACGAGCCTTTTGCTAATTGTGATCCTACTAATCGAAATTTTTTAATTGATCAACTAGCCCAATTAAAAAAAAGTAAAATCACTATTATTCTTAGTGATCATAATTTCTCTCATTATAAAAATTTAGTGGATCAAGTCTATCTATGTAAAAATAAACATATTTCTCTAATCGATTCTCATCAACTTTTTATTGAAACTACCCCAAAATTACATTTAAAACAAAATAGTGCGTCTACTACTCCTATTTTTAAATTAAAAAATTTTTCTCTATTTACTCCTAGCAGAGTACTTATTCAGCCTAGCAATTTGTCTTTATACACCGGCACTACTCTTTTAACTGGAACCAATGGAAGTGGTAAAACTAGTTTTTTTAAAGCCCTAACTAAAATGTCATCCTACAAAGGACAGATTTTTTTTAAAAATAGCAATATTAATAAAATTAAAAATAAAAAATATCTTACTAATGTAGGACAAGCTTTTCAAAATCCCGATAATCAATTTTTTATGGTAACAGTGGGCCAAGAATTAGAATTTAGTCTTAAACATTGTCATAATCCCTTTTTACGGCATATGAATCTCTCTGAGCTTTTAAGACTCATTGATTTAGCCCATCATCAAGATCAGGTTGTTTATTCACTTTCTGGTGGACAGAAAAAGAAATTACAACTTCTATTGATGTTAATGGCTAATCCCTCTTATCTACTTTTAGATGAACCTCTTGCAGGTGTAGACCAAAGCGGACAGACTCAAATTATTTACTTATTACAAAATTATTATCTAAATCAATTAGATGAGGCAAAAGGAATAATTTTGATTAGTCATCAATTATCTAATTTAACTAATTTCTTTGATTATCACTTAACTATTCAAGATCAACAATTAATTTATTTAAAGGGGAGTAATGAGTATGAATCCTAGTCTTAAACTAATTTTAGTTCTCGTTATTTCTTTAGAAATTTCTCTTAAACCTAATCTATTGGCCAATCTAATTTTAATTAGTTTGGCATTAATTTTTTTATTATTTCACCATCTTTCAGTAAAACAGTTTTCGTTTCTTTTAGGCTTTCCCTTTTTAGGTGCGTTCGCAATTTTCTCTGCTCTTTATTTTTTTGCTCCTAATCATAATTTAATTTATGCTTGGACCTTATTTACGCGGCTTTATGTATTTGCCTTTTTAGGGGCNTGTGTGACTTTAACTACTAAACCTGCTGAATTAGCCCGCTCACTTGAACAAAACCTTCATTTACCCAGTAAATTTGCCTATGGGACTATGGCTGCTATTAATATCCTTCCTAAAATTCATGAAGAAATTATTCAAATTCATTATGCTGGTCTGATGCGAGGAACAAAGCTCTCTTTTTTATCTCCACGGCTTTATTTTAAGGCTATATTAGTCTCTTTAACTTGGACTGATAATTTAACCCAAGGGATGCTTGCACATGGTTATCGTGAAAATGCTATGCGTAGTAACTTACAACCAATATTATTGACAAAAAAAGATTGGTTGCTTTTCATAGGTTTACTACTAGTTACTCAACCAATCATTTTTATATTTTAATTGTCTCTATTATTTATGATATGGACTACCATTGTTAATCATAAAGGCACGATAAATTTGTTCACTCAAAACTAAACGCATTAATTGATGGGGCATGGTAAATTTTCCAAAACTAATTAAATCATCAGCGCGTTTATTAACGGCATCACTAGTACCCAAACTTCCACCAATTACAAAAGTTATATCCGAATGACCGTAAGTGGCTAAATCTTGAATTTCCTTTGCAAATTCTTCACTTGTACGTTCTTTACCTTTAATTGCCGTTACATACACATATTCTTTATCTTTAATTTTACTTAGAATTCTTTCACCCTCGATTTGCTTAACTTGTTCCATTTCGGCTGGACTAAGCTTTTCGGGGGCTTTTTCGTCAGGAACTTGAACTATTTTCATCTTGGCATAGCGATCCATCCGTTTCATATATTCCGCTATTCCATCTTTAAAATATTTTTCTTTTAATTTTCCTACACAGACTATTTTTATATTCATAGTTACTCCTTTACTTCAGCCTTNTTATTTTATCCTCAAATTGACATTCCGTCCACATGTCTTATCCCCAGGCTGTGGATTAGTAAAACCCATATTTTGTGTGCCTCTTAAATTTGTTTCAACAACTTGTAGGTAGATAAAAATTTTATAGAATTTTAAATAATTTATTCCACATTTTTAAATAATTTTGGTATTTTTACAAACGATACCGTCTAATCCTTAGTAAATTGGGATGAACAAATGTTTTTACTCCTTTTTAATTTAAATCGGTTTACACACAATTCACAGCTTATCCACAAGTGATTTAAACCTTAATTTGGCTAGTTATGCACAATTCACAGACTTTTCCACAGTTACCCACAGGTTACTCTATTGCATGTGTATTTTTTATTTGCTAAAAGCGAACTTTATAATCAATTTATAAATTAATATACGTAAAAAGCCATAGTTTTGTATTTGTAATACACAAAACTATGGCTTTTTATCTTAATTTAAAAACATTAGTTATTTGAAACTATTAACTTAGTTTTACACTGATCTCTTTTGTACTACCATCACGTACCACGCTTAATTTAACAGTATCCCCAACTTTGTGACTATACAAAATGGTGTGTAATGAAGAAACATCCTTAACATCTTTACCATCAACCTTTGTAATGACATCCTTGCTCTTTAAGCCCGCACGCGCTCCATTACTATTTTTAGTGACAGAAGCTACAAAGACACCAGATTTAACACTATTTGGTAATTTTAATTCTCTACGGCCATAATCAGTTAGTTCACTTACAGAAGCTACCTTTACCCCTAATGTTGGACGTTCGATTTTACCGTTCTTAACTAATTCATTAATAATTGATACAACTTCATCACTTGGAATCGCAAATCCCATACCTTCTACTGCTGTTCCATCAGTAGATTGAGCCAATTTCATTGAATTAATACCAATCACTTGTCCTGCCATATTTACTAAAGGTCCACCTGAGTTACCTGGATTAATGGCAGCATCTGTTTGAATTACAGTAGCCTGACTGGTTGCGTTACCATCAGAATCGGTCATATCGACAGTTCTATTATTAGCTGAAATAATTCCTTGAGTTACACTAGTAGCATACTCACTACCTAATGGTGATCCTACAGCTATAACTTCTTCACCCGGTTGAAGATTCTTAGAAGAACCAAATTGGGCAGTTTGAGTTACATATTTTCCATCGATTGTAAGAACGGCTAAATCTGTTGTAGCATCAGACCCAACTTTTTTGGCAGTTACTTTTTTTCCATCACTCAAAATTACTTGTAACGCATCACTACCCTCAACTACGTGGTTATTAGTAACAATATAACCTTTACCATCTGATTTCATATAAATAACTCCAGAACCTTCACTATAAGTTTCTAGATCACTGGATTTTGAAGAACTATTAGAGTTACTATTACCACGATCAAATAAGCCAAAAATATCATTTGTATTACTTGAAGAACCCTGTCTTTGTAGATTTTCTACTGATACTACGGCATTTTTAACGTTATCAAAAGCAGCTGTGGCCTGACTAGTATTTTTGTTACTTTTGGAAGTTTTAGCAGGCTGAACTACAGCAGTTTGAGGAGCGCTTGAATTATTTGAATTGGCTTGTGATAAACCTGCATAAGCAACTCCTCCACCTAATAGTCCGGCTACTACTCCTACAATACCGGTTTTAATTAAGATATTATTTTTATTATTTTTGTTGCTTGAATTGTTTCGTTTATCTTCGCTCATAATATTCCTCTTTTCTTCTCCAGTTTAGATTACTTTTAAACTTTGAACAAATTATGAACACTTTGTATTAAATAATTTAAATTTTGAAAAATTTACTTGGCTCTGTTGGCTCCGTATCAATTATCTTTACATCCTGTGGTAAATTAGCATCCCCATCTTCCAAATATTTTTGGGCTGTGTGATGCGCCAAATTTTCTGTATTATTATGCTGACTGCGGTGAGCCAAAAATATACTTTTAGTGTTGCGATCAACTACATCCAATAAAGTATCAGCTGCCTGTTCATTAGACAAATGTCCAACATCGGACATAATTCGATGCTTTAGTGACCAAGAATATGGTCCATTGCGCAACATCATGTCATCATAATTGAATTCAATTAAATACCCATCAGCTGACGCAATTTCCCCCTTTACTTCATTGGACACATATCCGGTATCAGTTAGGCAAGCAAATCTCTTGCCCCCACTTTTAAAAACATAATATTGTGGCTGCGCCGCATCATGACTTGTTGCAAAACTTGTTACTTCTAGGTCACCAAAAGTTTTGGTAACACCAGGTTCAAAACTATTAATCTGTTCTACTGGTAATTTACCTATTTTATTTGTATCAATTAAATATTGCCAAGTTCCAGAATTAGCAAAAGCATTTATTTGGGGATAGCGACGCATTAATACTCCTAAACCACCTGAATGGTCAGTATGATCATGACTTAGGAAGGCCATATCAATATCTTTGATATCTACTCCGACTTTTGCTAAAGCTTCTTTAGTTTTTTTACCAGAAATTCCTGCATCCATTAAAATTTTATGTTGGTTTGTTTCAATTAAGGTTGTATTACCAGTTGAACCACTTGCTAATACAGAAACTCGCATCCTAATCTTCCTTCCAGCAATTTTTTACGTAAGATCTTTATTGTCTGTAGTATCTTCATGAATAATTTTGCCTGTAAAAGCATTTACTTTCTTAAGAGTGATATTTTTCGTATTGTTATTTTCAATTGCTACCGTCCAGGAAGGAATGTAAATTACACTCCCATGTACTTCTATTAATTTACTATAACCAAATTTTATCCATAAAACCTTAGAATTATTAGGTAATTCACTATAAGTATAAAGAGATTCAATTGCTGACTGGGCACTAATCGTCGTTTGACGTTCTCTTACTGGATCGAGACTTTGAGTATAAGTTTGAATATAAGAGACAATTTGATTGTTTTTTACTTGAATATATAGTCGTGCNTCAGTTGAATAGGTTAATCCATAATCCGTTTTTTGATCAAAAACATACTCATTATTTCCACTAAGCTGAGGTACATATTGATATTTGTTACCTTCAAATACATTTTTATCATCTGCTACAAACTTTTTTATATCTGATAAACGTTTATTTTTTTGGTGTCTAACTTTAACAGGATCAGTTAACGAAACATTTAAAGTATTATCTTCGATTGAAGTAGCAAAAGAGCCATCTATCTGACTTATTGCTTGTTTTTCCCAATTAGTGTCAACTTTGGCTGCTAAATAATAACCATCATATTGTGTATTACTTAATTTTGGAACTTTTATATTATCATTCTTAATCTCTGTTTTTAAATTGACAGATGAGTTTGCAGAAGTTGAACGAGATAACAAAGTAGGTGTCTGAAAAATTTCAATGCCTAAAAAAATATTAATACCAATAAAAACTACAAGGAAGATCCATTCAATTCTTTTAAAGTCCATTTGTATCCTCCNTTAGCCGATTATTAATTTGNTCACCTTTTTTACTCATACTTAGCCATTCATCAATTGAATGCCATTTACCATTTATCTTAACAAAATAAGTAGGAGTCAATTTTACTAGATCTCTATTATCAGTTTGTGNAGTATCTTCTTTTATTTCATATCCTATAATAATTCGATTAATTATTTTTTTACTATATCCAGCTTCATCTAAGTCCCTTAAAGCCTCTGTAGTNGATTCCAATGTAACCTTTGGATCATCGGTTGGAACTGGGATTTGGAAATCTAAACTATTAAAGTTAACTGACATCCCATTAGTAGCAAAATCCACTTGTGCTCTGGCATTATATTGACCNGGTAAAAAGATCGGGTATTCTTCAACAAAATTTTGATAAATAAAGGTTTTATTATCCGCATCAAAAAATCTTAAATCAGGTTCTGATAATCCAGTTCTTCTTACATAATANAGACTATCAATTAATCGTTGAGTAATTGATTTAGGTATTTTATTCTCTTGGTAGTCCACAAATTCATAATGATGCTCTTTTTTGGTAGCAATTAAACGTTGATACTCACCATTTGAATACACTACACTATCACCATTAGTTTTTTGTGAGGGAGAACCTGAGCCTAATAAATGATTGACATAATACGAACTGGGTTCTTCATTAGTTAAGTAATTATATACCTGCATTTTTGTTTCTTTTTCATAAACGACAGAATAACCATCAATTAAATGAATTAAAGAAACAGGATACATACTTGAAGCATTTTTAACCTGACGAATAAGTTTATCAAACGAAATATCATTTACCTTTATGCGATAAATTTGATTATTGGCATCATTACCTAAATAAAGATATGTCTTTTTCTTAGTTGAAATAAAAATTCGATTAAATTCTCGATTATCACTATTACTTATTCCCTTCATAAATAAGGCCATTGTGATTTGATCGGGATAAGTAAATTGAATGTAATTATGATTACGTAACATTTTACGATAGCTACTATTATCATTACTTACAGGCCTGATTAATCGTTTATTTAATTTGGCGGTCAAGCGGTTAAATTCCAAAGGTAAGTTTTTATTACCATCATATACTTGATAAAGTTGATCATTACGATAGTAAAACAGTTGAGTTGGTACAAAAATATCCCTTAAAGATTTTTCACCAATTTCCTTATCATTAGATCTACTAGTAGTTTGTTCTACTCCTGAAAAGTGAAAGTCAGTACCGAAAATCACTCCAGTTAACACAATTGAAAGAAGGACCATAAAAATTAAACTAACTCTCAAAATAATTCGTTGAGTATGTTCATTAAACTTCATCCCAATTGTCTCCTTCCTCACTCATTGGTTCGTATGGCAAAGAAATATAGAAAGTAGAGCCCTTACCTTCTGCACTATCAGCCCAAATTTTACCCTTGTGTGCTTCAACTATTTCCTTGGAAATAGCTAATCCTAATCCTGTACCACCTTGTTTACGTGATCTTGCTTTATCAACCCGATAGAAGCGATCAAAGATTTTATTTAAATCTTTACGTGGAATACCTAAGCCTTGATCAGAAATACTCAAAATAACATGATTATTCGATTGAAGCAAACGTACTGTTATTACTCCTCCATCTGGAGAATATTTAATCGCATTATTCATAATGTTATCAATTACTTGCATCATTTTGTCAGTATCAATTTCTACCCACAATGATTGATTAGTAAATTCGCGTTTAATAGTGTACTTTTTAGCTTTACTATTATTTTTTTCGGCATCAGTTTTAACAATCATATCGAAACGATTCAAAATATGATTAACAAAATCATTAAAGTTAACCCATTCCAAATCCATTTTTGCTACACCACGATCCATCCTTGATAAACTAAGCAAATCATTAATCATTCTAATCATTCGCTCAGTTTCATCTTGAATCACATTCAAGAATTGTGGTGCAATACTTTCATCTTTCCAAGCTCCATCATTAAGAGCCTCAACATAAGCACGTAATGATGTTAATGGAGTTCTTAATTCGTGGGAAACATTAGAAACAAATTGTTGTTGTTCACGTTCATTCTTTTGTTGCTCAGTAATATCATGCAGCACACATACTAAACCAGAGACAAATCCAGTCACTCGTTGAATCAATGAAAAGTTAGCATGCAATATCATCTCATCAGGAGTATTTTCATTTACTGTAATTACTAATTCTTGCTGCATACTCATTAGATCTTGCACAGATAAATCTTTAAGACCTAATACTTTTGTAATTAACTTACCCGTTACTTCTTTTTCAGTCTTACCTAAAAAATCTAATGCCGTTTCATTAATAATAGTAATATTTCCATGACGATCAGTGGCAATAACTCCATCAGTCATATGCGTCAACACATTATCTAATCGTCGTCGTTCACTTTCAGAAGCCTCTTGGGCTCGTTCAATCCTTACTCCCAAAGTATTGAAGGCTTTTGCTAATTGGCCTAATTCATCATCAGCATAAACCTTTACTTGACCGGAATAATCACCATCGGCAATTCGGTTGGCCTGCACACGCATTTCTTCAATTGGTCTAGTAATTGCCCGAGAAATTATTAGGGCTACAATTGCTCCTAAAAAGGCCGCTACTAATGANGCCGTCAAAAATACTACCGAAACATTCCTAATAGTATCGTAAACATTCGCCATGCTTGCCCTAATCATTACTGCTCCAATAATTCCATTCGTACCATTGCCAGCAGTTAAGGGAGTAATCTGAATCAAATAACTACCATTGTTATTTTCTACTTTAGAAACTTGTTTACCATTAGTTACGACATCTTTAATTGAACTATTAGTAGCACGCTGCCCTACCCTAGCTTGCTCATTAATGCCGGAGTCTGCTCGAATAATTCCTTTACTGTCAACGACCATAATTTCACTAATAGTTTCACTGCTGTTATAGTTAGCAATAATCTTACCTAATTGTTGATTAGCCTTTTGCGTATTTGAACGTTCCAATTGTGTTGCAATTTGGTTATTAATTGTAGTAGGAATTTGTAATGACGATTCAAATGAAGCAATCGAGGTTTGTTCTAATTGACGTGTAAAATATGCTCCAACAATTTCTAGCGTAGCTAAAAGTAAGAGCATAAAAATTATTCCAATTTTAAAATTTATTGAGTTAATAGCTTTTCTTAATTTCTTCATTTTTTCACACAAAAAGCCACTTTAAAAAGTGGCCTGTTAATTTATTCATCACTTGGATCTTTGACATAATAACCTACGCCACGACGTGTAACTAAAATACTTGGTGATGAAGGTGTATCTTCAATCTTTTCTCTTAAACGACGAACTGTTACATCCACTGTTCGAACGTCACCAAAATAATCATAACCCCACACTGTTTGCAACAAGTGCTCACGTGTCATAACTTGGCCCATATGTTGCGCTAAATAATGGAGCAATTCAAATTCACGATGAGTTAATTCAATCTTTTCCCCATTTTTTTCAACCATATAGGCACTAGGCATGATAACCAAATTGCCGATAGTAATATTTTTACTTTCTTCATCTTCACTGGCCTTTTGTGTCAGATCACGTCTTCTCAAGTTAGCCTTTACTCGAGCTACAAGTTCACGATTAGAAAATGGCTTAGTTACATAGTCATCGGCCCCCATTTCAAGGCCAAGAACCTTATCAATTTCACTATCTTTAGCCGTAACCATGATAATAGGCATGTCATGTGTTTGTCTAACCTCACGGGCAACTTCCAAACCATCTTTTTTAGGTAACATAAGGTCTAAAATCATCAAATCCGGCTCGTATTCGTCTACTTTTTTAACAGCTTCTTCACCATCATAAGCAGTATCAACATCAAAGCCCTCTTTGGTCAAATTAAATTTGATAATATCCGAAATTGGTTTTTCATCATCAACCACTAAAATCTTTTTTGGCATTTATGAAGCCTCCTATCTTATAGCTATATTATACTGTTTTTTACTTATTTTTAGAAATTTAAAAAAATTTTGTTTTTTATCCTAAAAAGTATTGCAATATTATTTTTTTCTGGCATAATAATATTTGTCGGTTATGACATGGGTGGTTAGCTCAGCTGGCAGAGCAACGGACTCTTAATCCGTGGGTCTGGGGTTCGATCCCCCAACCACCCATTCATTAGCACTACAATGAGGTTGTAGTGCTTTTTTTGTACCTTATTTTGCCTTATAATTAAGTATTATGACTATTAACAAATCCTCTAAAAAAACGGTTTATTATCAAGAATTTTCTGATGATATCGTCAAAAATAAAAATCAAACTTATAAACTTCCTGATAATTATCAAATTTTAAATAATAAATGGACTAATAAGCNCGTGCGTTATTTAGGATGGGGAATTGCTAAAATTCTGACTACTTTTTTACCAATTAAGTATATTGGTCGCACAAAATTAAAGGCCTGCAAAGACAATGGATATTTTGTCTATGCTAATCATACCCAAGCCTTTTTAGATCCCGTTTTACCGATTNCCCTTCTTGGACCTAAACAATATTATGGTATCGCTAGTCAGGCTAATTGGGGTGTCCCAATAATTGGCTCTTTGGCTCTCCCNGCTGCAGGTCTACCAGTGGGAAATAATCTAACTCAAACAACCAAATTGNTTCGAGCCATTAAAGAATTAATTAAGACAAACAATCATATTTTAATTTTCCCTGAGGCTCATCTCTGGCCCTATTACACTAAAATTCGTCCCTTTCCTCCAACTAGTATGACTTTTCCTNTAACAACTCAGGCACCTAGTTTTGTTATGACAACTACTTATCAAAAANGAAAACATGGACGTCATCCTCAAATTACAATTTATATTGATGGACCATTTTANCCGGATNCCTCTTTAAATAAAAANGAACAACGGCAAAAATTATATAAACAAATAACTAAAACCATGCACTCACGTGCAAAAAATAGTACTTACAATTTCTATAATTACGAAAGAAAACAAGGAAACTAATGAATATTTTATTTTGTGGCGATGCTAATGCTGAAGACGGAGTTTTAATTACTACTCTATCGCTTTTACAGTATGAACATGAATTACATATTTATATCTTAACCATGAAAACTAAAAATGATGAAAAACAATTTCATCCTTTTAGTAACCATGCTGTTTCTTTAATTGACCACTTAATTAAAGAAAAAAATCCTCGTAGTACAATTCNATTAATTGATATTACAAAACTTTACCAAAAGGAAGCTCCTCGTCCAAATCAAAATACCCGCTTTACTCCTTATGCGATGATTCGACTTTTTGCGGACGAAATTCCTTGTTTACCAGAGCGAATTCTTTATTTAGATAATGATGTAATTATCCGTAAAGATATTGAAGAATTTTANAATCAAAGTCTAAATGATGTAGAATTTGTCGGAGTTTTAGACTTTTTTGGTCGTTGGTTTTTCCATAATCAATGGAAGATATTTGACTATATTAATTCAGGGGTTTTATTACTAAATCTCAAGTATATTAAAGAGACGGGACTTTTTGCTAAAGTACGTCACTTAATGAGGACAAAGAAAATGTTCTTTCCCGATCAAACAGCTTTAAATAAATTAGCTAAACATAAAAAAATTGCTCCTCAACGTTTTAATGANCAAAGAAAGTTACATAAAAATACGGTAATCCAACATTTCACTACTACTTTCAGGTTTGTTCCTTATTTCCATATGCTTACGGTTAAGCCATGGGATGTGAAACGCATCCATAGTGTTTTACATTTACATGAATATGATGATCTNTTAAATGAATATTTAAGATTAAAACCACAATTGCATTCACCTTCACACCATCATTAACTTTTTNGCCTTCTTACTAGAGAAGGCTTTTTGCGTATTTATACAAGCTTTTATTTCTATTCCTCGATAGGATATAATAGGAATATTAAAAATATTTATTCTGTAGATGGAGGAGATATAATGACTGCTCAAAAAAATACTATTCCTGTTTTTTATACAATTACTGATAATTACACTCCTTATGTTGGTGTTTCAATCCAATCCTTAATCNATCATAGCGATCCAAAAANGGATTATACAATTACCGTAATGGTGCAGGATATTACTGATGAACATAAGAAGCAANTGGAGAATTTAGCAACAGATAACGTACATATCAATATTTTCCATATTGATGATAAGTTACTTGAACCAATTACCAACATTAAAGAAAATTATTTACGGGGTCAGTTCTTTACTCTATCTATTTTTTATCGTCTATTTATTCCTGAACTATTTCCTGAATATGATAAGGCAGTTTATTTAGATGCAGATACGATTGTAAATACTGATATTGCAGATTTATATAATCTTGATATTGGTGATAATATGTTTGCCAGTGCACCTGACTTATCAATTCGTTTTATGCCTCCTCTACAAAAATATATTGCTGAATGTCAGGCAATTTTTCCAACCGATAAATACATTAACAATGGTGTTATTCTCTTTGATACCAAAAAATTCAGAGATAAAAAATTCATCGATCGTTTTATCCACTTGTTGACAACTTATCAAGTTTTCACCATTGATCCTGACCAATCTTATATGAACGAAATTTGTGAAGATAAAATTTATCATTTAGATAAAGAATGGGATGCAATGCCTAATGAAAATATGGCTGAATTTGAAAATCCTAAGATCGTTCACTACAATCTTTTTTACAAACCATGGCATTATGAAGACGTTCAATACGCTAAATATTTCTGGGATGTAGCTAAAAATACACCATTTTATTCTGAACTTAAAAAGCAGTTAGATAGTTATACAGATGAAGATCGTAAGCAAGATCGCGTTGACTTAGACAAAATGGTAGAAATGTTTGGTGAAATTAAAAAAGCTGATAACAATTGGGCAAATATTAAAGCAAAAGGCGAACAAGTTAAATTATGATATTTGGTAAAAANCGACCGCAAGTATTTAAAAATATAAAAAANGCCGTTAAAGAAAAAGAATTTAATATTCCTGTTGAACTTGATGACCCTGTTTTAACACTNCAGGAAAGTAAAGCNACTGTTNAGAAATATTGGCAACATACAAAAACCTTTTCTTATAAATTCACTAATATTTTGATGAATGNCTTTTATGGAGNTCTAGCNAATTTNGCAATNTCAAAATCNCAAATTGTNGGNCAAGAAAATCTTAAANATATTGGNGCAGCNATTNTNACAACTAATCACTTTAANCANACTGANAGNTTACCAATTAGAAAANTNGCTTCTTTNAANCANAA
>JAAVAW010000001.1:37940-64972 GCA_014803905.1 Lactobacillus sp.
TNTATATTGTGATTGAAGANATTAANTTANTANTNCCGGGCTTTTTTGGTGTAATNATGAATAATGCAAATATGGTGCCCTTAAGTAAAAGTACTAATTATTTAGGNCGTGAATTNCCCAAACACNTNAAAGATGTCTTCAAAAAGAATGCTTGGTTATTNGTNTATCCNGAACAAGAAATGTGGTACCAATATCGTAAGCCTCGACCNTTGATGAATGGAGCATATTATTATGCNGCTAAAAATAAGGTTCCTATTATTTCTTGTTTTGTGGAAATTCAAGACNTACCTAAACCAGAACATAATGCCCCTAACTTCAATAAAACTAAAAAAATCTTACATNTTTTNCCAACTATTTATCCTGATCCAAATTTATCAATTAANGCTAATGAAAAAAGAATGTGCAAGATTGATTATGANCAAAAAANGGCCGCTTATGAAAAAGCGTATGGTAAGAAATTAAAATATGACTTTGAAAATAGNGATATTGCAGGATATCATGGCNCAATAGAATAATTTTTAGAAAGATTAATATGAACTCAACNGACCTCAGCATGCTGCATGAATTTATTAGACGTTTTATTTATGTTTTTATTTTCTTTTCAATTGTTTCATGTGGAACCTTTTACTTAAATGATGTTTTAGAAAAGCATAATAAAATTAATGCNTTAAAAATTGTTAATGTNGTAATTGCCGCCNTAGATTTTATTTGTATNATTGCTNTGANTGTAGAATTATGGAGTAATTTTTCTCTTCTATTAANATANTGGNATAACNACTANTTTAGTNTATTGCCTTATCCTATTATGTTGATAGTTNTANTCGTGNTAGCAATTAGATTAATTCATAAAAATAAAAAATACTAAAAAGCGAGCCNTANGGGGCTCGNTTTTTTAATCATCNTTTTTAACAGAAATCACTTTTTTAGTTTCTGCATTGATTTTTACTTCTTGTTTTCTACTATCTTTCAATTTTTTGACAATTATTTTTTAAAATACTCGCTACCTTTTCCATTTCCTTTTGCGAATCATCATTAGTAGTCACCTCAAGCATTAATGCAATACCTGCTTCTTTAGACAAGTAAAGCTTAAAATTATTTTTTCTCAAAAAAATTTTAGTAGCTACAAAGGCAGTTCTTTTATTGCCATCAGTAAAAATATGTTTTTTTGTGATTTTTTGAAGAATAAAAGCTGCCTTTAACCATACATTAGGATAAAGTTCATGTCCAAACAAAACCATTTTAGGTTGTTCGCTAACTATACTTAATCCCTGTGGATATTGTATAGCATCTTGTATTTCATCTGTATATTCTAGGACGGCCTTGTTAATATAAATAAGATCACTCGCCGTTAAGTATTTATATTTCATTTTATAAATCCTTTAACGCCCAAATTAAGTCTTTATCTTCTTTTAATACTTCTGCAACCATATCCTTAGTCTCTTGAGATACCTTGGGAATTTTTTTAAAAGTAATAGACATTCCATCAGGTGATATTTCTTTAACTACTTGATCACCAGGTTTAACTTTAAAAATTGCAGTATCTTTTTTGGTTAATCTTATTGCTTCAGAATTACCTGCTTTAAATATCTTCGATAATCCTTCAGTTTCTTTACCTTTAATATAATCCATTCAATCATCTCTTTCTAATGTAATAACATTGTATCATTTTGTAATTACTATTAGCAAAACAAAACATCTGTATACTAAAAACGAGCCCTTTACAGGACTCTTTTTTAATCATCTTTTTTAACAGAAATCACTTTTTTAGTTTCTGCATTGATCTTTACTTCTTGTTTTCTATTACCTTTTGTTACTTCTACTTCCCAAACCGTCTTTTTATCATCATGAGTAAGTTTCCATGATGTAGCTGATCCATCAACTTCTTTTTCAGCAATTTTTGTTGCTTGCTTACGACTAATTAATTTATCAACATCTAATGCTTGTTCATTTAATTCATCCAAGTTGGATTTTTCTGATTTATGGGATAAAATCTTTCCACTATTAGCATCAATCTTTACTTCGTATTCATGGGTGCGATCAAACCCTTCTATTTCATAAACATATTTATTCTTGTCAGTTTCAAGGTTGATTTCTTTTACATCCTTACCACTGTATTGTTTATGAAATTTACTAATTGCATCAGCCTGACTTAATTTAATAGTTGAAGTTTTGGCCTTTTTGGTTACTTCAGTAGATTTTGGTTCAGACTTTTCATTATCAGAACATGCAGTGGCCGTTAATAAAAGTGCACCAGCCACTGTTACACCTGCAGCAAGTTTGGTCCATTTTTTAGTCATTGNTGTTCTCCTTTTTATAATTAATAATATTTATTTTATATATTAATTATATTTTNCGGATGTATACGCTGACAAATTTAATGCCTATCTTTTTTAAAACTCTTCTAACTATAATAAAATAAAACTGAAAAGAAAAATTTAGGAGGATAACGCATATGTCTTATCAACAAAGAAATTGGGTTTGGATTACTTTAACTGTTTTAATTATTTTAAGTATTTTTATTCCTAATAATTCATCTTGGTATTTTCCAGTAAACTTAATTATTTTAATTGCAATTTACTTTACCTACTTCCTTTTGATGCGTACTAGACAATATGGTTTCGCTATTTTAGAAGCGGGTTTATCGGCTATTTGGTTTGATAGCTATTTTAAGACACCAATTGCCACTCCACGTGCTATTTCAATTTTCTTTGGCATCATTGGTGTCATTCTAATGATTATTGCGATTGTTTATGATCTGAGAAAACATCGCGAAGAATAAAAAATTGAACTATATAGAAAAACATCCCTTGTTACGTTAGAACAAAGGATGTTTTTTGTTTATTCACCTTTAAAGCTACCGTCTTCCACACTACGGATGAAGTCAGCCAAGTGCTTGTAATAAACATCTGGATTATCAACCATGTGGTGGTGACCACCATCAGGCGTAGTTACTAAACGAGAATTTGGAATTTCTTTTTGCATTGTCTTTG
Organism: Lactobacillus sp.; assembly: GCA_014803905.1. GTDB lineage: Bacteria > Bacillota > Bacilli > Lactobacillales > Lactobacillaceae > Lactobacillus. The sequence continues at coordinate 40,931 of JAAVAW010000001.1, forward strand.
CAGTTTCAATTGGCATTGTTTCATTTTCACCAAAAGTAAGCAAGGTTGGCACCTTGATATTCTTCAATTGGTCACGGAAGTGCCAGTCTTTTAACTTACCAGTAATGACGAATTCATTGTCACCTTGGAAGGCATTATATACTGCACTACCACCAAGATCCTTTAAATGATAAAGCTTAGAAGGTTGCTTACGATCAACAAAGTTAATATTCAAAATTTGTACATCATCTTGGTANCGTTGGTTNTCGTAATCGCCTTTTGCTTCACATTCATGCATAAAGTCAATTTCGGTTTGAGGAAGCACTTCTTGTCTTCTTCTATTTACAGCATCAACGTATTCATCAATTTCATCAACCATTGAAGAAATAATTGCACCTTTTAAGTGTTGACCATATTTGACAGCATATTCTTGTACTAGGAGTCCACCCCAACTTTGACCAATTAGATAAAAGTTGTCGATACCTAACTTTTCACGGACTTCATCAACTTCATCTAAAAAGTATTCATAAGTTAAATACTTCTTAGCAATTTCTGGATCAGAATAGTCTGGTTGATCAGAATATAATGAACCAAGTTGATCATACATGGTTACTTGAACATTCAAGCCCTGCTTCTTTAATTGTTCTGCTGTGTCTTCCCAATATTCGTGGTTACCACCAGGGCCACCATGAAGCGCTAACAGATGAATATCACCTTCACCTTGAGTATTAGTCCATAAATGATAACCGTTGTCTAAGGTAATAATTTTTGTGCCTGTTTGCATAAAAAAAGCCTCTCTTTCACAATTATTATCTATTATAACTTAGTTCCGATATGAATCGCACCAGCACCAAGATTTAACTTAGTAACTTGAACGTCCTTAAAACCAGCAGCTTCAAACATTTCTTTTAATTTCTGAGCTGAAACAAATTTTTTACTACTATTGGCTAAGTAATTATATTCTTTTGAAGTTGCATAAAAAATACGTGCAAATTGGGGAAAAATCTTAAAATAAGTTTCCCATCCCATTTTAACTANAGGATTAGTCGGTTGNGACATATCTACTGANCCAAACTTNCCACCTGGTTTTAAGACCCGATAGGCTTCTTTAATTACCTTANCTGCATCTGGCACATTTCTTAAGCCAAAACCAATAGTAACTTGATCAAAACTATTATCTGGGAAGGGTAAATCCATTGCATCCCCTTGATGAAGCTGAATTTCTTTTTCAACATCATTTGCCCGAATTTTCTNTTCGGCCAATGACATCATTTTTTCATTAAAATCGAGTCCTTTAACATTACCACTAGGGCCAACGGCTTTAGCATCCGCAATCGCCATATCTCCCGTTCCAGTACAAATATCTAAAACAAAATCTCCGGGTTTAATATCAAATTCCTTATAAAATTTTTTGCGCCATAGCCTTTGTGTCCCTAAACTGACAATATCATTCATTTGGTCGTAGTGGTCAGCAATACGATCAAACATATCATGTACTTCTTGTTCTGGCACCTTATTTGTCAAAGTCATCCTTATCACATTCCCCTAAATTTAAATAAAAAAGACATGATTCGACCGAACCATGCCTTTATCGATTAAGCACCTAGAAAGTTAACTATTATGAAAGATAGNTAAACAATCTCCCCTTGCGGCCCCATCCTAAGCATTAAAACAGAGTCGCAAGGTCGATGCTTTTTTATGTCTATTCATTATACATCTATTATAATACAATTATTTTTATTGTAACAGTAGCTTTGCTGTTATTAAATAATCTTTTTGCAGCGGCGATAAATATGCGCTATTATTCCCAAAATNATTCCGATTAAGGCTGGTACCAACCATGCTAGACCAACATTGGCTAAAGGTAAAACATTTAGTCTAAAAGTAGCTACTTGCTTTACNAAACTAGTACTAGCAACTGGTTCTGGCAAGCTAACAATCATATCTAAAATAGCCGGAATTAAGGTAAAAATCATCGCAATCTTAAAAATTAAATGGTCTCGTTTAAATAAAGGTGAACAGACAGATAGAATAATTAACACCATTGCCAATGGATAAAGAAACATTAATACTGGCAATGACCAAATAATAATTTTTTCTAATCCTAAATTAGCCAAAATAGTTGCAATACCGCAAGCTATCATCAACCAGCCATGATATGAAAGGGATGGAAAATGATTATGAAAATCTTCCGCAAAAGCAGCTACCAAACCAACTGAAGTAGTCAAACAAGTAAGAATAATCAATACGGCTAGAACAGTTTGCCCCACTACTCCACCATAATAATTAACGATTTGCGTAAAAGCTACGCCTCCATCAGCAGATACTTTTAATTTACCTAAAGACATTGCACCCAATACNATTAAGCAAACATAGATAATTCCAATCCCGATCATTGCTAATAATCCAGATTTAGCCAAAATAGAAGAAACTTGATTAGTGTTTTTGGTCATGGTCTTAATTGCCGTTACAATTGCTACGCCGAAGGCTAATCCTGCTAATGCATCTAAAGTATTATATCCTTCTAAAAAGCCATTAATNAAACCAGCATGNAAATAATCAGCGGTTGGCTTCATCGNCACAGCATGCCCCATAGGATGTAAAAATCCAATTAAAAACATGATAAACAAAAGTANTAAAAAGATTGGATTTAGAACNTTACCTAATTTAGATAAAATATCNCTTTGGTTATAACTTACCCAAAAAACTAANGCAAAGAAAATTATGGAGAAAATTAATAAACCAAGTTGCTGATACTTTGTAGGTAATAAGGGAGCTACTCCAATTGTATAAGGCACTGTAGCCGTGCGTGGTGTGGCAAATAAAGGNCCAAGNGTTAATTGGACTACTACCATAAAAATCAACGCACACGTACGTCCTAGAGGCTTTCCCAATCCATATACACCCGAACTATGTGTAATAGACACTGCTAGTAATGATAGTAAAGGCAATAGCACTCCTGTGACTAAAAATCCAGCCGCCGCCACTGGCCAATTATTACCTGCTAATTGACCTAAGTGAAGTGGAAAAATTAAGTTACCTGCGCCAAAAAAGAGGGCAAATATCATGGATGCGACTACAAGATATTGTTTCCAGGTAAAACCCTTTGTAGATCTATTTTTCATGTCTTCTCCTTTAGTAATCAATAATTTTTATTCTAACAAAAAAAAGATTNTCGGTGTAGACGCAACCTTAAATAATCATTTAATAAAAAANACACTCTGAAGTTAATCAGAGTGTNTTTTAAGCAAAAGCTAATTAATTAGAAAATCTAGGATACTTAATTAAAATAGATAAAATTAGTTTTCATGTTTCTTAGTTACTGCAAAACCTAAAATTGCACCTACACTAGCTATCATTAAACCTAACATACCAGCCATATTAGTTTTAGCACCAGTTTGTGGTAATGCCTTTGATTGGTTTTGGTTAGTAGCTACAACGCCATGGTTTACAGTGTTTAACATACCATTATGTACATCAGCACGAGATGCAACTGGAGTTGATACTTGACTTACTGCATCACTTGCAGTATTAGTGGTGGCAACTGAGTTACTTGCTGAGCTTACTGAAGCTTCGCTTGATGCTGAGCTTGCTGCACTGCTTACTGAAGCCTCGCTTGATGCTGAGCTACTTGCTGAACTTGATGGAATTGNTGCTTCTGGTAAAGCTATAGCTTGTTGGATCACTNTCTGNAACACCGCCATTATATGCTGGTTTATTTTCTTGTACCAATGGAGTTCCAGTTGTACTCATNTGTACATTACCATCTTTATCGGTGNTAATTACAACNNTTGGNTTTGATGATGCTTCAGTTGCGTCTCCTACNCTTGATTCACCCTTAGGAATTGATGCTTCTGGTAAGNNATAGCTTGTTGGATCACTATCTGCAACACCACCATTATATGCTGGTTTATTTTCTTGTACCAATGGAGTTCCGNTTGTACTCATTTGTACATTACCATCTTTATCAGTGTTAATTACAACCTTTGGATTTGATGATGCTTCAGTTGCGTCTCCTACGCTTGATTCACCNTTAGGAATTGATGCTTCTGGTAAGGCATAGCTTGTTGGATCACTATCTGCAACACCACCATTATATGCTGGAGCATTTTCTTGTACCAATGGAGTTCCGGTTGTACTCATNTGTACATTACCATCTTTATNGGTGNTAATTNCAACNTTTGGNTTTGATGATGCTTCAGTTGCATTTCCTACAGTGAAAGTTTTGGTATTATCAGTGATTGAACCAGCTTTATTTTTAGTAGCTGTGTTCGTATCTGTCTTCTCAGCAGCTTGTGCACTGTGAGTATTGAATCCTAAGAATGATAATCCAATTAATACTGAAGCCGCACCAACGGATAATTTACGAATTGAAAAGTGTTCATTCTTTTGTTCCATTTTACGCAAACGTTTTTGATAGTCTCTTCTTGATAACATTCATTCTTCTCCTTTTTAATTAAGTTATTAAATCTTATCGGCACGATAATAGTAGCATTTTCCCCCCCCCAATTTTTCAAGAGCTAATTTATTATTTGTTATCTTTAATTTAAAATAACAGCAAAGATTAATTATATTTTTAAGCTGTATTCCCTGTTTTAAAANATTNTTNTTTNTTATTTTTAAAGAAAACAAAAAAGACACTCCAAATTAATTGGAGTGTCTTTTTATTTAAGCCTAAAACTAATTAGTAGAGGATTAAGAATTAGATGTTATCAATTAGTTCTTACGCTTCTTGTCGACTGCAAGGCCTAATACTGCACCTACGCTAGCAATCATTAGACCAAGTAAGCCGGCCATGTTAGCTTCTGCACCAGTTTGTGGTAAAGTCTTAGCATTTGACTTGTTATTGTTGTAGAAGCTAGTGTGGGCTACATTACCGTTGTTCTTAANAACAGTAGTTTCATGAGGTGCTACACCGTTACCATTGTTATTGTTGTCTGATGGAGCAACTGCGCCCTTACCATTATCACGAACAGTAATAGTAGTAGTTACGATAGTTGAAGANCCATCTGGGAAGATTACCTTGATAGCTACTTCGCGAGTTCCTGGTGTGTTTACATCAGGTTCACCATTTGCCCATTCATACTTAGTGCCATCTGGCATNTCACCCTTGTTAGCAATACCGTCACCAGGGTTTGGCATATGACCTTTATCAGTATTAATTGGTTGTGGTTCTGGCTTGTAGTGGTCAGAATCTTGATTATGTGGTTGGTTACTATCACCATTATCAATTACATGAACGATAGTAGGAACCTCGTCTTGTGAACCGTCTGGGTAAGTTACGATAATTACTGCTGGGTGATCACCAATAGTATTTACATCTGGAGTATCTTTCCAAGTGTACTTAGTACCATCTGGTAAGTCGTCCTTGTTAGAAATACCTTCTGAAGGATCTGGAACTTGTCCCTTGTTAGTATCAACAACTTCTGGAACTGGAGAGTACTTNTCAGCATCACTTACAACATTTACGTAAGCTGGAACAATNTCCTTTGANCCATCTGGGTAAGTTACAGTGATGTCATGTAAAGTCAAACCAGATTCAGTAGTTGATGGAGTACCATCAGTCCAAGTGTANNTAGTNCCNNNTGGTAAGTCACCCTTGTTNACNATNCCTTCTGGAGCATCNTTACTCAAGTCNTNACCAATCTTNGCNATGATAGTNCCACCTTCTGGGTTGTACTTATCAGCNTCNGTTGGGTTAGTANCNGNCTTGTNGNTAGGATCCTTAACAGTAANNATTACAGGAACTTCGTCNACTGAACCATCTGGNTAAGTTACTACTACGATTGCTGGGTGATCACCGATAGTATTGGTATCTGGAGTATCCTTCCAAGTGTACTTAGTTCCATCTGGTAAGTCACCCTTATTAGTAATTGCAGTTGATGCATCTGGAANCTTTGAGCCCTTATCAACAGTAATGTTTTGACCTTCTGGAGTGTACTTGTCTGCATCAGTTGGGTTTACGTGAACAACAGTTGGTACATCTTCGCTTGAGCCATCTGGGTAAGTTACAACTACGATAGCTGGCTTGTCGCCTGAAGTTGAAGTATCAACAGGGNTCTTCCAANTGTATNNAGTACCTTCTGGTAAATCATTAGTATTAGCAATACCATTTGAAGCATCAGGAAGCTTGTCACCCTTGTTTACAGTAACAACTTGACCTTNTGGGTCGTACTTGTCTGCATCAGTNGNNNTAGTNGNNTTNCCGTTGTTATCATCAGTTACGATAACAGTTGCTGGAACCTTGTCTACTGAGCCATCTGGGTAAGTTACCGTTACGATAACTGGTTGGTTACCTACCTTTTCAGGATCTGGAGCTACGTCCCAAGTGTACTTAGTACCAGTTGGTAATTCTGAAGGGTTCTTAATNCCTTGTTCTGCGTTTGGAACTGGATCACCCTTCTTGATAGTGATAGTAGAACCTTGTGGGTCGTACTTATCAGCATCATCAGTTACGTGAACCATTACAGGAACTTCATCTACTGAACCATCTGGGTAAGTTACAGTAACAATACCATTCTTATCACCAACAGTATCAGTATCTGGAGCGTATTCCCAAGTGTACTTAGTACCTTCTGGTAACTTAGTATGGTTGGTAATACCGTTTTCAGCATCACCATCAGTTAACTTGTGACCCTTATCGACAGTGATGTTACCACCATTTGCGTCATATTTGTCAGCATCAGTTGGGGTTGTAGGATTTCCAGTGCCGTCAGTTACATTAAGTGAGCCTGCTGGTAATTCAATGTCTAAGTAAGTTGGTTGACCGTTCTTGGCCTTGTCTTGGAAAGTAATACGTACAGTACCCTTAGTATCACCATCTTTAAGGTCATTTGCCCAAGTGTATGATACTGGCTTGTTAGTAGTTAAATTCTTTAAGTTAGTAAGATCAAGTAAAGCCTTTTCTGCATCAGTTAAAGCAGCACCGGCTTTAGCTGGTTTTACTTCAAGTTTCTTAGAAGCAGCATCAGAAACTGGTGCAGCACCTTCAACAGTTACACCGTTACCATACCATCTAGCAATTTGACTACCACCTTGAGTAGTGAATAAGCCGTTACCAGTATCCTTAATTAATTGGCTGTTTGCACCGTAAGTAATCTTAATTGCTGGATTCTTTGCAGTATCAACAGTTGAAGTATTAGAACCTGGAAGAATTTCATCCATAGTAGCCTTATCTACATTAGTGTTGATTGGGTTAGTCCATTCAACAGTTACATCATTAAGGTTACCAGTACCATTAGCCTTGTCGTAAATTACAGTACCATCTAAGTTCTTACCGGCACGAACATCATTGTTGTTCCACCAAGTAATCTTAGTAATTGCATCTTTGGCATCTGGATTCATACTGTTAGCAGTAGTTTCGTGAAGGTTATCTAAGTTAGTGTCAACACTTACACTGTAATCAGTACCGATGAATGTGTTTGCGCCAACAGCGATTGGGGCATCAATAGTTTCTTGTGAACCATCTGGGTAAGTTACTGTTACTGGTACAAAGATTGGTCCTTCTGGAGTATTTGAACTAGTAGTTACAGTTACGTTACCAGTGTTTGGATCAACAGTTGCAGTTACACCTTCTGGGTAAGTAGGGTTACCTGAGATTTCGTACTTAGTACCTTCTGGTGCAGTTGTAGTCTTGCCATCAGTACCAGTGTAAATTGGAGCACCAGTTTCAACTTTACCACCTTGGTTTACCTTTGCCGGGTTGTAGTGTGGGTTGTAAGTATCAGCATCGCTTGCTGGAGTAGTTGTATCAATGTAGCTTGCTGGAACCTTAACATCTAAGTAAGTGTTTTGGCCCTTAGCATCTTTATCATTGAAAGTAATACGTACTACAGCGTTATCCTTATCAACGCTTTGTAAAGTTGCGTGATTAATTTCGCTTGCTGGAATAGTAGTGTTTACTAATGCCTTAAATTGATCATCAGTTAATTGAGTACCAGCAGTAGCTTTAACTGGAGTAGCTGGAGCAGTTTCTTGTGCTACAGCACCTGGTGCATCAATGTTCAAGTCTGAAGTAGTAGTGTAAGCTGAGTCTTGATCTAATACGTCATCAGTAAATGGTTGTGAATCCTTATCAAAGGTTACGTTTACGCTTCCTTTAATAGTTTCACCCTTAGTAGCTTCTGAAACAACAGTTGATGGTTCAGTTCCCCATGCAATGGTAATACCTTTACTATCTTTAGCGATAGAAGTTGGAGTAGTGCTAATAGTATTAACAGTATCCATTTGGTATTCATCAATTGACTTAACGGCTGCGTCTGCCTTTAAGTCCATGTTGTTGTCTGAAGTTTCGTGNGCCTTAATTGCGCTTGGATCAGTAGTAATTACGATTGCACCGTTAAGGTTACCTTCTGGGTCCTTTGGCCATACAACAGTTTCATTACCATCAGTTACAAATACTGGGGCNAAAACAGTTTGNGTAGAANTTTCACCACTGTTAGTTTNATCAGTGTAAGTTACTTGTACAGGAACNTTGTACATACCAACCTTACTGTTATCTGCAGTTGGTGTAAGAGTTAATTCACCAGTNTTTTCATCAACNNTTACCCATGCTGGAGTANCATTACTACCATCAACCTTAGAATAAGTAGTCTTGATTTGATCTTGTTCTGGAGTATCAGCTGGTGTATTAAAGACAGTTGGTTTTACAGTCTTAGTTGTACCTTGCTCTACATCAGTTGGTGCATAGATAGATTGTGAAACAGGAGCCTTGTTACCAAATGAAATTCTTTGTGGAGTCCAGAAGTTAAAGTTGTTTAAGAAGTTGTTTAATTGTACTTCTTGAGCAACAGTACCTTGTGGATCGTTAACTACTTGACCATCGCTGTTACGAGTGTAAACAACTTGACCGGTCTTATCCATAGTAAGAGTTACAGCACCGTTAGAATCAAGGAACTTAAGGGTGTAAGCATCTTTTGAACCCTTAACAGTTTCATAACCTAAGATAGAATTGTTAGCTTTAGCATCATGAGCAGTTAAGTTTTGGATACGCCAAGTGTTTGATGGGTTATCAGTGTAGTTACCAGTATCCCATTGTGATAATGGCGTACCACCTGGAGTTACACCGTTTAATTGAATCATGTTACCGGCATTCTTTTTGTCGTTGTTACCTTCAAGACGAATTAAAGTACCAGTTTGTTGACCAGTTCTTTGTAAGTTTACGTATGCTGGCTTAGTGAAACTCAAAACATCATTTGAATCCTTACCATACATGTTGATTAAACCAAAGTATGGAGTGTTAGTCATAACCTTACCACTGTAAAGACCAGGATTTACAGCACTTGCTTGATCTTGAAGATTTAAAGTAGCACCTTCACCAACGTTCATAGTGTATTTAACTGGGTTAGTACCGTAAGTACCAAAAACAATTAATGGTGCATTTACTTTACCATCGGCCTTGTTGGTTGCTGGAACATCTTTACGAACGATCTTTAAGATACCGTTATCAGTTAAAGTACTATCTTTAGCAGATCCGTTTCCACTTTGGATACCACCAATGTTTAAGGCAATAACACCAGCGTGGAAGCCGTTGAAGACTGAAGGAGCACCAATAACACTGTTTTCAAAACCATCATGTTCGTTATCTTGTTGAGTAAGAATGTTAACATTACCAGTCTTATTAATAGTTAAATTACGAGCCATAATAGCTGATGAGTGACCACTACCTAAAGTTTCATTTAAGTTACCATCGATAGTTAAAGTACCATCAGACCAAGCAGTTGCGTTAACAGTGGCAAGTGCTCCAGTCGCATAAGAAGTAGTTGGACGCGTTACAATACCACGAAGGTCGTATTGGTTTGGAATAGCTGAGTTAATAAGGTTACCGTCTTGATCTTTAGTATTAGCGTTAATAGTTAAAGTTGAACCTTCAGCTACATGTAATGAATCATAAGCGGTCTTAGGATCTGAGAAGTCACTTGCGTTATGTGGTGTAACCATAATAACGTTCATACCTTCACCATGAATTACACCACCACCAGTTTTATCTTCTGAAGCAGCGTTAATGATAGTAGTACCATTTAATACTTGAACTGAGTTTGCATCAATTCCGCCGACCTTATCTTGAATACTTTGTAAAGTGATCTTGTTATCACCGCTAAATTGAACGTTAACATAAGCAGAATTAATTAATGAACCATTCTTAATGTTTGCAGTAACGTTGTTAAATTTAACAAGGTCATACTTTTGATTGTCGTATGCATCACCTGATGGAGCTGCATTTTTATTACCATCAAAACCAAATGGGTTAGTGTTGTTAGCATTAATTGTTACATCATTGAAAGTAACCTTCCAAGGTGATTTCTTTGAACGGTTACCCTTAATAACACCTGTAGGACCTTCTTGACTTTGAGTAATGTAGTAATCACCAAAGTTAAGAGCGTGTCCATTACCGTTGATAGTTACTTCACGTGAGATATTGTTATTAGTTAATTGTAACTTAGTTGGATCCTTTAATGGATTTGGTCTCTTAGTTGCATTCGAAGAGTTATCAACAGTAATATCACCTTGTAAGTCAATAGTAGTTACAGTTGAACTGTTCAAAGCACTTGCCAATTCATTCCAGTTAGTAGCTGCAGCGGTTTGACCTTGAGTTGCATCCTTAGCTGCCCAAGTACCTTGTGCGTTCTTACCAGTGATAACACCATTACCGTTTGAAGTAATAACGTTGTCATCTTTAGCTGCTGATGAAGCAGTTGCTTTTACATCTTCACTCTTTGCGGCTAAGCTTGCGTTTTCACTAGTTGCAGAACTTGCGGCACTTGATGAAGCGCTTGAAGCTACCTTTTCGCTAGCTGATGAAGCAGCTGAACTTGAAGCACTTGAAGCAATACTTTGTGATGCTGGAGCTTGTGAAGCCTTTTCTTCAGTTGAAGCAGCTGCTGAACTAGTTGTAACATTCAACTTAGATTGAGCATCGTCTGATTTTACAGTTGAAGCATTTACAACCTTTTCGCTAGGCTCTACTGTATCTGCGTGAGCAGTATGTGCATTAAATCCTAAAAATGATAATCCAATTAATACTGAAGCAGCACCAATTGTTAACTTACGAATTGAGAAACGTTCAGTCTTTTGTTCCATTTGACGTAAGCGTTCTTGATAATTACGTTTTGATAACATCCTTTTTATTATCTCCTTTTTATATAACATCTAATTTGATTTACATTTATTATATTAGATGTTCTTTTTTATTATTTCAATTATTTATTATATTATTATTTAGTTTTTCTTATACTTTGATATCACAATCCTTACTTACACAAAGGTTTTAATAAAAACAAAAAAATAAAAATTTTTAAAAAATATATAACAATTTTTAGTATCTAAAGTAGATTTTGTTTTGTTTTTTCTTTATGTTATAGAACACCCACTCCATATGTTATTTTATTTTGATCAGTTCTTTTTATAACATCCCCTCACCAAACTCTTTGCTATCAAGCAATCTTGTATATGGCAAAATGCAAAAATTGATAAGAAAAAACCAGTTTACTTAATTAAAGTAAGATAAACTGGTTAAATTAAAAATTTTTGTATTTTTATCTATGTTCTTTTCAATCTTATGCTACAATTATTTCAGATAAATGGTTTTAGAAAAGTCTTATTGTTTTTTCGCAATAAGGCTTTTCTTTTATATTCTATCTAGAATAACANCTTGAATAANATATTTTACCTTCCACTATATGATTCACTACTAGTCAAAAGTTTCAATATTANTGTTTCAATCTAAAAAGCCTTACCGCTGNCACGGTAAGGCTTTTTTTACTATTCTATTNTTAATTTTTCTTCTTAAAACCATCATGATAGTGATAGATCACTAATGGCAANATNACAGTACATAAACACATNCCAATCATTGTGCCAACATATAAACCACGTAAATTATGTGGTGTNCCTTGTGCTGGCATGAAGCTGATAAAGAAGGCAACNATCGTAATAATTANAGCAATAACTGCNACAATCATACTCCAGATTCTGCTCTTCGACATATAATAGGTACGTTTAAGATTTTCATGTTTAGCTTTAAGTACTAAATAAGCTACTAACATTACCATATAAACAATTAAATATTGTGCTGTAGTTGCAGCTAGTGAAACATTAAAGGCAAAATCAGAGTTTTCACCACTAGAAAATGTAACAATAACTGCCGAAATAGTTACNATTAAAGCCTGCAAGGCAATTAAACGAATTGGCACATCACGNTTAGTTGCATGAGCAAAATACTTAGGCATGTATCCTTCNCTNGCTGCTTCAAACATCCCTTGACTNGGACCTGCTAACCAGTTACCCAGTTCACCTACTACACCACAAGCAAGTAGCACACCAATAATCTTGGCTAAGATATTACCTGGTAAACCAATTGAATTAAGTAGTGACTCAAATGCATAGACAAAACCAGTAGAATTTTGAATACTGCCCTTAGGCACTGTCATCCCAATAGCCAAGCTTCCTAATAAGTCAAAGCAAATTGCTGTTGCTGCTAAAGCAAGCATCACTTTAGAATATTGACTTGGCTTTTTTAAATATTTCACATTAGGCGCTGAAGCTTCACCACCACAAAAGGCCAGCATAAATGGCACAAAGGCAACTAAGGTTGCTCCAGTTAATTCATGTGGAATCATATTACCCCAATTAAGAGTGAATTGAACCGGACGGCCTTGAATTAAGTAGACAAAGAAACAAATAATCAACAAGATAACTGGCAAAGCAATTCCCATAGCAAAAAGCCACTCTGCTACTCGACCAACCTTTTTGATTCCGACCATTTCAAAAAGGACAATGCCCCAAAGAATAATCATCATTAGACCAAACCTAACAGCAGGCGTNGTATTGAACCAAGGGGTATTAAAAGTAATCGATAAAGCACCGATAATTACATACATCATCGTATTCATACCNACTGTGATATGAATCCATTGCATGAACATNGCGGTCCAGCCNGTTCTATCACCTAAAGTTCCCTTNACCCAAGTAAAAATACCACCTTTTTCCCAGCCATTAACTGAGGCCATTTCTCCAGAAATTCTAGTTATTGGAATAAACCAGATAATTCCTGCTAATAATAGNTANAATAAGGCAGTTGGACCAGTTTTACCAAATGGTGCCAATTCATTAACTGANATCACCATTGAACTAGTCATNGCAAAGAGCTTAACCGCTGTTAGAGANTTATACTTATGGTCTTCTTCTAACTGCGCGGGGGTTTCATTTATTTCTTCCACGTGTAATTCACTCCTAAGTTAAAATCTTTCTTAATTATACCAGTTTTATTTTTTAATGCTATAAACCTTATTAAATTTTGCNATAAAACACTTTAATCAATCTAGACCAATTTTTAGAATTATTAAATATCCATGAAATTGTGTTTTATTTAACAAAGTAAAGAGTATAATTAGCTATGGTAAAAATATTATTTTACGGAGGTTGAATTTTTATGACTAAGATTTTTGCTTACGCAATCCGTGACGACGAAAAGCCTTTCTTAGAAGAATGGAAGAACGCTCACAAGGATATTGACGTTGACTACACTGAAGAACTTTTAACTCCAGAAACTGCTAAGTTAGCTAAGGGTGCTGATGGTGTTGTTGTTTACCAACAATTAGACTACACTCCAGAAACTCTTCAAGCTTTAGCTGACGCTGGTGTTACTAAGATGTCATTACGTAACGTTGGTGTTGATAANATTGACATGGACAAGGCTAAGGAATTAGGCTTCGAAATTACTAACGTTCCTGTTTACTCACCAGACGCAATTGCTGAACACGCAGCAATCCAAGCAGCACGTATCTTACGTCAAGACAAGCGTATGGACGAAAAGATGGCTAAACGTGANTTACGTTGGGCTCCNACTATNGGTCGTGAAGTTCGTGACCAAGTTGTTGGTGTTATCGGTACTGGTCACATTGGTCAAGTATTTATGCAAATTATGGAAGGTTTCGGNGCAAANGTTATTGCTTACGATATCTTCAAGAACCCAGAACTTGAAAAGAAGGGTTACTACGTAGACAGCCTTGATGACTTATACAAGCAAGCTGACGTAATTTCACTTCACGTTCCTGATGTTCCAGCTAACGTTCACATGATTAACGATGACTCAATCAGCAAGATGAAGGATGACGTAGTTATTATCAACGTATCACGTGGTCCACTTGTTGACATCGACGCAGTTATCCGTGGCTTAGACTCAGGTAAGATCTTTGGTTACGTTATGGATACTTACGAAGGTGAAGTTGGTGTATTTAACGAAGATTGGGAAGGTAAAGAATTCCCAGACAAGAAGTTAGCTGACTTAATCGATCGTCCAAACGTTTTAGTAACTCCACACACTGCTTTCTACACTACTCACGCAGTTAGAAACATGGTTACTAAGGCCTTTGATAACAACTTAGCTTTAGTTGAAGGTAAAGAACCTGAATCACCAGTTAAGTTAGATCAAGACTAATTCAACCTATTAATTAATTAATTAATTAAAAAAAGCGTTACTCAATGTTGAGTAGCGCTTTTTTGTGTGGTGAAGTTTGTTAAAAAAGACGGTCTAATTGACCGCCCCTGCAAAGCCCTGCACATCCTAAGCACAACCAAAGGATATCTTGCACGCCTTACTTAATTCTAATTCTGTAATTATTATAACACGGTTTTAAAGTAATTAAGATTTAAATGAATAGGCTTTTATGATACTGGTATAATATTTCCTAGGTATAGATGGTTGCAAACATCTATATTTAGTAGTTTTAGCATGGCTACCACCCCTCAACATTTTAAACTACGGAGGTGAAAGCTATGTATAATTGGATAAACTGGAGGTTGAGATTGCCATGATTGCTTGGTCTATTGCACTAAGCATTATTTTGGGTGCTTTAGGCGATTTTGCTATTAACTTAGCTATCGCCTATGCAATAACAAAAAAAGCTAATCACAAGGATTAGCTCAACCAAAAGTTATCTAAAACTACGATTGAAGTCAACGACCACCACTCGTTGGCTTCTTTTCATATACAAATTTTAACATGAGATTTAATAATTTAAAAGCATTGCTTTCCAAAATAAGATAGTCTAAGTCAGTTACTTACCTAAGACCTACTTTTGAGAACAATGCTTTTTTATTGCATTTTTTATTTTTAAGATAAAATTTAGTAAACATATAAATATTTACTAAATAATTATATTTGAGAGGAAGTGAGGATATTTAGAGGTGTTTCATTAATATCATTAACCTTAAGCAGCATAAGTTTAGTAAAGATATTACTGATTCTCCCCTCTTTTACTAAATAATGCTAAAATAGCTTTAGCACATGTAAAATGAAATTTAAAAGTAAGAGGATGTAATGGCTACAATCAAAGATATTGCAGAAAAGGCAAAGGTTTCTCCTGCAACTGTATCAAGAGTTTTGAATTACGATAAAAATTTATCAGTCAGTGAAGCCACAAGGCAAAGAATTTTTCAAATCGCGGAAGAACTCCATTATCAAAAAGTAAAAAAGAACTTAAATCATAAAGCCAAAAGTATTGCAGTAATTTTTTGGTCCGATAACAGCCAAGAAATTAAAGACCTGTATTACTATTCAATTCGTAAGGGAATTGAAGTTGAGGCAGCTACACTCAATTATCAAGTTAAGGTCTACTATGCTAATGATTCCTTAGATGATCTTAATGAAAGTGTCGGAATTATCATCATTGGTCATAATCAGTATTCGAAACCATATCTAAACCATGTCTATTCATTTAANCGACCAATTGTCTTCCTTGATGCCGATACTTTANCTGAAAACTACCCTTGTGTTGTCTCCGATTTTCACACTTCAGTTAAGGAAGTAATCAATCATTTCCTTAAACAAGGGCAAAAAAACATNGGAATGTTAGCAGGTGATCTTAACGAAAACTTTGATAAAAACAATCTAATTGATTTTCGTTTCCAAGATTATAAAGAATATATGTCAAAATTAGGCTTATATGATCCAGATAAAATTATCGTTGGCAAATTTACTCCTGAATCTGGCTATGCTGCTATGCAAAAATACCTAGCCACAGGAAAGCCATTACCACAAGCATTAGTTATTGCAAATGATGCCATGGCAATTGGGGCCTTGAAGGCTTTGCGCGAAGCAAAAATTAACGTCCCTAATGATATCAGTCTTATATCTTTCAATGATACAACCACGGCAGAGTTTGCGAACCCTTCCCTAAGTAGTGTGCATGTCGACACCCATGAAATGGGTCGTTTAGGTATGAATATGTTGAATAATTTTATTAATGCTTCATTCAAAGATGTCTATAAGATCACCCTCAAAACTAAACTCATTTTGCGTGAAAGTAGTCAAAATTAAAACCTGAGCTGAAAGGCTCAGGTTTTTCCTTATTTAAATATTTTTTCTGTTTAGGGAAGTATTAAATTTTATTTTATACTGCACCTATTAGTTTTTATTGATATAATATTTTTTTGTAGNTTATACCTACAAAAAAGTTCCGTGCCATCAACACGGAACAAATATAAAAGAAAGAGGCGNAAGCTATGACTATAACAATAGCTTTTAACCCTCAAATTACACTTTTAATTATTATAATAATTATTGTTATNNTTGTAAAGCGAAAGTAAANAGGNCTAGAGGCAAGTTGTAGAGCTTGCCTCTTTCTTATTATTAGGTATTTTTAAAATTCNCTATTNGGTAATTTGGTAGCANTTTTNAGTTCACCAAATTTTCCTTATTTAAATATTTTTTCTGTTTTCTTAAGATGAAGCTGATGTTTGGTCTTCACCGGTTTAATTCCTAAAATATCCAGTAAGAAGGTAAAAATTGGAACGGCAACAATTAAGCCCCAAATTCCGAANAAGTGCTCTCCTACTANCAAGCANACAAAGGTATAAAAGATTGGCAACTCAGTTTTACTAGNCATTAATTTAGGATTGAGNACATAAGATTCAATNGCATGAATAANCATNATCATNACNAAGATATAAATTACATCTTGAATNCCACCAACCGTGTAACCAACAATGCCCAAAGGAATTAAGGAAATAATNACTCCTGCTACTGGNACCANGCTTAANACAAAGACAATAATTCCCAAAGCAAAAATTTGCGGTATTTTTAAAATAATTAACCCAATTAAAGTTAAAACNGTATTGCAGATAGCAATTAAGAATTGNGCCTCTAATACAACCCCAAAAGTATTGACGAATTTTTTNCCAAAATAAGTTATATCTTCAAAAAGCCACTTTAAAAATCCNGTCTGTACAAAAGCCTGNGAAAACTTATTCAAATTGACTAAATCAATGGTATAAAAGAAGCTTAGCAGTANTGACATNACAATNGAGACTGTTAAAGTNCCAAAGCCAGTCACAGCATGAAAAATAATTCCCATCCCTTTTTTAGCCTGGTTNGCCAATTCCGCATTACTAATATAATGATGAACTGATTTCATCACCCAATCCCAGTCATTATNTTGATAAAACTTNACAACTGAATGCACCATCTTGATCGTTTGATGACTAATAACCGGAATATAAACNGTAACTGCTAANTAGATTAAAGCAATNACCAAAAGATAAGTCATTACGACAACTACTNTAGATGGTAACNTAGGAATATGNTTTTTAAAGAATTTAATTAAATGNACGATCAAGTAAGTAAAAATAAAAGTAAGCAAGATCGTATTCATCATTGAACGTGCCAAGTACAAAATATAAACAATCAGTGCTAGGACTACCGTTCGCCGCAGCGGAATATTGGCTTTAAAATTTTGCCAAACTTTTTGCATTTGTACTCTCCATTTCTTAAGCGCTATTTAGTCTTCATTATAGTATAAAGATTTACTTAAGAGTAATAAAAAAAGGTTCTGCAATTGCAGGACCTTAATTATATACATACCAAATTTATCTTCTACAAAAATTATAGCACCATAAGAAAGAATCATTACTTTTAACGCTTATAAATTATAAAAAGTGTAGCAACTCTCGTAACTTGTCCCAAATACTTGCTACAACTATTAAAAGTTGAAATCGATGATTTAAAATATTTAAGTTAAAATAGTAATAGGCTCTTGGGTCGCTCCCAACAGCTTAGTAACTTTGAATGGCTCCTTCACCCCTCACCTATTTAAAAGTTACGGAGGTGAAAGCCATGAATAATCGAATAGACTGGAGTAGAAGCTTGCTTTGCCCATAGCTTTGGCTATTGCGTTAGGTCTTGTGCTTAATGCTTTAGGCAATTTTGCGATCAAGNGTGCCAANGCCTACGCAATAATAAAAAAAGCTAATCACAAAGATTAGCTTCCACCCAGTCATTCAAGTTACGATTGGGATTAACGAATTGGAGTCGTTAATCCCTTTTCTTTTACAATTATACAAATAGATAAGAGGATTTTCAAGACAGAGCGTCCTTTTTAAACTTAACAAACTCAAAAATGATAAAATACTTTTTGTGCTTATGTCCCTCCCATGAAAGGAGGTGAAATTGTGAATATGAATATCCTTAATCATNTAGTTTATCCAGTNATAGTGGCTATANTTAGTTCTTTGTTCAGTCAACTAATTGGTACTTGGTNAGTCAACCACCNCCAAGATAAACAACGTAAACATAAGCACAAAGACTAACTCGCAACAAAAAAGGCTTACTCTGAGTGGTGTCTGAGTAAGCCTTTTTGCGTTCAGTCTATTGAAATTGTGAACATATCCTTAATTTATAAGTTAATTATACATATTATCTTAATTACAATCAATTCCTAAAATATAAGGATTCAACCATGTCGGTTTACGATTGCATTTCTTTAATGCTTTTGTTTGCGATGTTTGTGCTAGCTTACATCGATCATCACGACAAATAAAAAACGCCGCTCAATTTATATCATTTTTTGTTGCAGTAATAACTTGAATGATAGGGATTAACGCTTCNACCTNGTTAATCTCTTTTTTATATTACACAAATAATANGTGAATTTTTTAATATTTCANTTAGTCTCTCTTCTACTTATTGACTTTTATAAAGTGGCTGCTAATATATTTTNAAATNAATTTTTTATCAGGAGGCAAAAAANATGCTTTCATCTAATAATTGCGTATTTTGTGACAAGGCAAAATCAGAAATCATTTTAGAAAANCANCAGGCAAAAGCATTTTTTGATATTCATCCAATGGCCAAAGGTCATATGTTGATTGTTCCTAAAGAACATTACCAAACCTGGTTTGATATTCCTGAAGAAACACAAGTTCAATTAATCCGACTAATGAACAAAGCAAAACAATTTTTAGACCAACAATATTCTCCCCGTGGTTATCAAGTTTTTAGTCATGTAGGAAAGATTGCCGGACAAAAAATAANTCATGCNCATTTTCACCTTGTCCCAGTTTATTAAGGAGAAAAGATTATGCTTTTTAAACATTCAAATTTTACTAAAACNGAAATCCAGAAATTCGCAGACTTAATCCGAAATTCAANTTATGTTTATGCCATTACTGGTGCTGGAATTTCAACTAATGCTGGGATCCCCGATTTACAACATTTATCTGGACACACTTCAAGTTCTTTATCTTCAGAAAGTAGTTTAGAAAGTNATCCAGCTAAATTCTATCAAGNTTTTCATCAAATTTTTATNGATCCGATCTTTGAGAANGGGCCTACTTTTAGCCATCGNNCTCTTGCTCAACTCGAAACACAAGGAAAGTTNAGCGGAGTTATCACTACNAACGTNGATTATCTTCATGAANTNGCTGGCAGTAAAAATGTNGCCGATATTTGGTANTCNTTAAATACTAATTATTGTATTAATTGTGGTCGCAATTATGATATTAAAATTTTGGAGCAGACTCTCCCCACTTGTCCTAGTTGTGGTGGATTAATTTCTCCTGGCCCAGTTTATCATCATATTGGTATTGATAATCAAGCCTATCAAAAAGCTAATCACTGGATGGATGAAGCCGATCTAGTAATTACTTTAGGTTCAAATGGTTACTACAGTAACATTAACTCTCAAGCAACTGTAGTAAATATTAATAATAAGCGTAATGACTTTGATCAACGCGCCGATTTAAATTTACGTGGCGATACAGATGAAATAATGAAAGAGTTGATGATAGAACTTGAAAATTAAATATTTACTATAATCTTACTTAAAAAAGCTCGCAAGATTGCGGGCTTCTCTTCTTGTTCGTCTTCTATTCCGAACATATTTTCGCTATAATTATTTCTGCAGCAAGTTTTATGAGTGGTGGTTGTTTTTCCTCTCGGAGGTGAGGCCTATGGTCAATATACTAGTGAAAGGGTTCAACCATGTCGGTTTACGATTGCATTTCGTTAATGCTTTTGTTTGGGATGTTCGTGTTAGCATTGCTAACTTACATCGACAAGCACGACAAATAAAAAACGCCGCTCAATTGTTAACTTTGGACGAGTTATTGAGCGTCGTTTTTTAGCGTTTTTATAATATGTCCACCGCTCTTAAAGCGGGTTGCAAGGAGACCTTCGGGTCTCCTTTTTTCATTTAAATTATACCATATTGTTAACGTTTTTCTATCACCTAATTCACTCTTATTGCCAAAGAAAATTAATAATATCTCTTTCTACCTGTGAATTAAAAGTTAGACGTCCATGTTCAGCATTAGGCCCACTATAAGTTAGTACTTGATAAGATTTTGCCCGATCTTGTACTAAATATCCTAGCGAAAGACTCGAAACATTTTTAACTACCCCATCACTCTGCTTGCCATCGTTACCAATAATATTTAACACTTCAACCTGATTTCTAGGATAAGTTTGCCGCAATTTAAGCATTTGCCTATAAGCCTTATTCATTTTATTGGGTTTACCGTTAATCACCTTGAGTCCCTTTGGTTGAGTTAATTCTGGTATTAATCCCGGATAGTCAACCCCATCAAAATGACCAGCTATGTCCACCTGTTTTTGTAATCGTGGCAGCTTAGAATTGGTATCATTTTCTAACATATAGTACATGATTGACATGTTGCCTAAAGAATGACCAATCATATTTATCTTGGTGATACCATATTTTTCTTGCAGTGCACGTACAACATTGGTCGCATAGCGGCCAGCCTTATAAAAATCAATCTGTAAATTATTCTTATAATTCACCATCACAATTGGATTTACTGCATCTTGTGGAATTGTACCCACTAATTTCACTTTACCATCAGCATTCACATCAGCTCGAATCACACTATTAGTTACACCAGCACTTTGAGCCGCTTTTACGAGTGATTCATCACTATGATAATTACTTAAGGCGCCATGAAAATATAGTGTTGGTGTTGCATGTACTACATAAGCTCGAGCAAAATGTTGTTTATTAGATCCTTTAGTCGAATGTGCTGTCTTACTACATCCCACTAGTCCCAAGACCAAGATCAGTAAAAATAAAAGTCTTATTAACTTTATTTTTTTCATTTTTATCACTCATCTAATAATAAAGAATACATTTGACTAGCAAGCGGGTTAGTTAAAACTAAATTCATTCCTACCGCTGCTTTTTTCTTACTTCCAATTAGTTCTTCTTTAACTGAATCTTTTTGAATCGTAGCTGGTCCTAAGTAAAAGAACTCTTTGCCAGCTGCATCACTTCTTTTAACAAATATTTCTAATTTCATTTTTGGATCTAATAATCTTGTTACTTCATCAGAATCAAGATGGCGCGGCGTACGCGTATACCAGCGCAAGCTCCTCCCATCTTCAAAAGTGTTTTGATAGATTGCATTACGTTTTTCAGTTGAATCTTTTTTATAGGTAATAAAAATTGGTGTCACTTTTTCATCAACTCGATAACCATACATTGGTGCACTAACATCTAGTGGCCAATTAAGCAAACGACAAACATCTTTTCGATCATACTGTTGATAGAGGGTAAATTGAGCTTGATTATCATAAGTCTGATTTAACTTAAGGCCAATATTTATTGCATCAGTTAATAATTTATAAAAATCAGCATTGTTTAAATTCTGTTTAATTTGATCATTAAACTCATAGCTATCGTGATTAAAATTTATGATTGCTTGACCACCATATTGTTGCTTTTTAGTAGTCTTACCAGACTTAACATTAAAAAAGTCTAAGCTTAAAATCTTTTCAATTGAATCAAGCACTTCATTATCAATATAAGCACCAAATTGTGTTAATTCTTTTATATAAGTTTCACGTGAAACTTGATTATTCTTTAAAAGTAATTTCAATAAAATTAATTCATGAGGTCGCTTACCTAGAGCCAATTCTTTAGTAACAAAACTTAGGATTTGTCTTACATATTCAGTAAGTTCAATCTTTTCTCCCATTTTGTTCAAAAAATCAGCATAAGAAGTTAAAGCATGATTTTTAATAAAAACAGTTGGACTAGTTGAGCCATATTTAGCAAAATCAGTTAAATATGGTATACGCCCTATCTTGTCTTTCAATTCATTGTAAGAAGAGCGCAATTCTTTCATACTATCCAGTTTTATTTTTTCAAGTGAGGCTAAGATCTTTTGGCTAGCAATTTGTGAAAAATTAATGGTTGAAACACCCATTACTTCAGGTAATTTAATTTCTGCCCTCGCCTTATCTTTATCTCTACTCGTATCATTATTTAAAGCAAGTGGGATTAAATAATTGTTCTTATAATTACCAATAAAATCTATTACCGTTACATAATCTTTACCAGGGAATTTTCGCAAACCACGACCCAATTGTTGGATAAAAACAATGCTTGATTGGGTATTTCGCAACATTATAATTTGATTTAAAGCCGGAATATCGATCCCTTCATTAAAAAGATCAACAGTAAAAATATATTCTAACTTTCCTTCTTCTAATTGTTTTACAACTGCTTGCCGTTTTGTCTCACTATCTTGATTCGTCAAAGCATGCGCTGGATGGCCCTTTTTACTAAATAATTCTGCTAATTGTTTTGCTTCTTCTTGGCGACTACAAAATACCAGTCCTTTGGCCTGATCACCACAATAGCCATAATAATCTAGTTCTTTTAAAACATAATCAACTCTAGCTTGATCAGTTAAGTGACTTAAATTACTTGTTTCATCAATTATTTGACCATCTTGTTCGTAATCTTGCACTCCAACATAATGAAATGGCGCAAGCATTTTTTCTTCTAATGCATCTTGCAGACGTACTTCATAGGCCAAATTATAATCAAAAATTTGGTAAACATTCTGATCATCCATTCGTTCAGGCGTGGCGGTCATTCCTAACCAAAATTGAGGCTTAAAATAATTAAGCACTTTTTGATATGAAGGGGCAGCGGAACGATGAGCTTCATCAATTAAAATATAATCAAAGCTATCAGTTTTTAATTTAGCAAGTATCTTATCCTGACTTAAAGTTTGAACAGTAGCAAAGAGATATTTTTTATCTAAATTATGATCATGACCAGATAAAATTCCATAATCTTTTTTATCACCACCAATTACTTGGTAAAAACTTTCTAAAGCCTTTTTGGCAATTTGTTCGCGGTGAACCACATAAATAAATTTTTTAGGTTTAAAGTCTTTTACAGCAAAAGCACCTAAATAAGTCTTTCCTGTTCCAGTAGCTGAAACAACTAACCCTCGCTTTTGTTTAGCCGCAACTAAGGCATTTATTTCTTTTAAGGCTGCTTCCTGCATTTGATTTGGCTTAATTACATTTTTGACCTGATGTGAAGTAGTAGGCGCAGCCGGCCTTATCCAATTTTCTCGATAAGTTTTAAGCCAAGATTGAGTTAGCGGCAAACTGCTTTCTTCTAAAAGCTTAATTTGTTCACTAATGCCTTTAAGTAACCCTGCGTTCGACATAGTAGTTACTTTTAAAGACCACTCATAATTACTTAATAAGGCAGCGCGAGTGAAGTTAGCACTTCCAATAACTAAAGATTCATAATTATCATGCTCAAATAGATAACCCTTAGCATGAAAGCCTGCTTTTTGACTAATTTTCACATCTAAGTTTGGTATCTTTAATAATTCTTCAAAGACTTCCGGTTCATTAAAATTTAAATAATTACTTGTAATTAAAGTACCTCTTATTCCCTTTTTAGCTAAATCTGCTAAAACCACTTTTAATGGTACCAACATATCTTTAGTTACAAAGGCCACGGC
>JAAVAW010000002.1 GCA_014803905.1 Lactobacillus sp.
GTCTAAAGAGCTTTTGACATATTGTTTTACTACTACTTAAATTCTACAAGAGAAAAAAATAGTGAATTAATTATCCCGTCGAATAATTAATTCACTATTTAGCTTAGAATGTTTTTTATGTAAAAAAAGACCTTGGTCGTTTAGACCAAGGTCAGTAGATTATATCGTGGATTGTAAAATTATAAATTACCAAATAAAATTTTTCTTCTGGTTAATAAATAAACCTACCTTTAATTTGGACGATAATGAATAATTACTTCACTTTCCATTCACCTCATCCTTCCTTACCCTCTACAACATTGTTTACGTCTATATTGTAAGGCTAAAAGAAGGGAGGCAGAAATAATATGCCTTAGATACAATCAGTAAAAAATTTTAATCTCCTAAATCNACACCNTCAGATGCAATNACNTCTTTATACCANTAGAATGAATCCTTCTTNGAACGCTTAAGACTACCNTTNCCATCATCATCTTTATCAACNTAAATAAAGCCATAACGTTTACTCATTTGACCAGTTCCGGCTGAGACTAAATCAATGCAGCCCCATGGAGTATAGCCCATTAGATCAACGCCGTCTAAAGCAACCGCTCTTTCCATAGCAATAATATGTTTTCTAAGATAATCGATTCTATAAGGATCATGAATTGAACCATCTGCTTCAACCTTATCATAGGCACCCATACCATTTTCAACNATAAATAATGGTTTGTGNTAACGATCGGTTAAATAGTTAAGAGCCCATCTTAAGCCTTGAGGATCAATAGTCCAGTTCCAATCGGTTTGTTCTAAGTNCTTGTTAGCAACACTAANGGCNGGAATATCAATCTTATCATNATCAAGAGGCATTTTNTCNGCACTAACATCTTGAGATGAGTAGTATGAAAAGCCAACGTAATCTACGGTACCTTTACGCAGAGCTTCACGATCTTCTTCGGTAATATCTTTACGATAACCGTGTCTTTCAATGTAGGCTTCAACGGCCTTTGGATATTCACCCCAGCAATGGACATCAGAGAACCATGATCTAAATTGCATTACACGTTGAGCAAGTAAAACATCTTCGGGTGCAGCACTATCTGGATAAAATGGAGTAAAGTTAATCATACAGCCGATTTGAAAGTCAGGATTAATTTTGTGGCCCATGACAACTGCTTTGGCACTGGCAACTAATTCATAGTGAGCAGCCTGGAACATACTTGCCTCGGGATTTTCTTGNTCATCAACAAAATAGCCNGAGTTNGTCATANNTNNNAATGAATTCTTGTAATCAGATTGATTATCAATTTCATTAAAAGTCATCCAATATTTAACACTATCTTTGTAACGTTTAAAACANGTTTCGGCAAAACGAAGATAGAAGTCAATTGTTTTGCGATTAGTAAAACCACCATATTTTTCAACTAAATGATATGGCATNTCAAAGTGTGCCAAAGTTACAACAGGTTCAATGCCATATTTATGACATTCAGCGAATAAATCATCATAAAACTTTAANCCNGCTTCATTAGGTTCAGCATCATCACCGTTTGGAAAAATACGAGTCCAAGCAATTGAAGTTCTGAAACATTTAAAGCCCATTTCGGCCATTAATTTAATATCTTCTTTATAGTGGTGATAAAAATCGATGGCNGAGTGATTNGGATAATTTTTTCCTGCTTCAACTCCATGAGTAATTTCTCTTGGTTTATCAACGGTTCCTGCAGTCATTACATCAGCTACAGAAGGTCCTTTGCCATCTTCATTCCAAGCACCTTCTAATTGGTGNGCAGCAACAGCTCCACCCCATAAAAAGTTTTTTGGCATTTTATATCCTTGCATAAAAATAAAACTTCCTTTCTAAGGTAAACGCTTACAGCTGTAATTTTACAAGTGCTTTTCCTATAAGTAAAGTAAAAANTTACNAAATAACAAAANTTTATGAAAATGGATACATTATTGTAATAAAGGTATTGAAATCGCTTTCTCAATGTTGTATNATTTTGGTGTCGATAAGTTTGTCCGTGATTAATAATAGGAGAAAAGTTATGGCTAAAGAGGAAAGCAAAGAGTTAGCAGCTAAAAAGCATGACATGAGCGTGCGATCAATTAATTTTAGTCGTTATCTGATGATTCGCTACTTTTCAGCTGCTTATCTATTTGCTAATCTTTTTTGGTTAATTTTTTCTATTTATTATCACGATTTTGTCGCAATAACCTTTTCTGGAGTTTTGTTTGTTTTAGTAATTATTGCATCAATTGAACAAGCAGCTAAATGGCATGTGAAAGATACTAAATTAAAATATACGAAAGTTTATTTTGTTACTCAGTTAGTTTTAAACGGTATCTTTGTAGTAACTTGTTATACATCAATCGGAAAATTATTCTTTCCTTTTATGGTCAACACTGATATTGCAAATATCATTTTAACCATTTTAATTGCTGGTATATTAGGTTGTCTCATTATGATAAGACGGATTAATAATATTCAAAATGGTCATGATAAATATGCTAAGGCAATTGAGACTTTTGAAAATAATCAACAGTAAAGTTGGACATATAGAAGGGGGATTATCATGTCTGATACTGCTAGTAATAAGCCATCATTTAAAGACAATATGATGAAATGGCTTGGTAAATTCTCAGGTTCTAGATTCGTTAGAGCAATTATGGGAGCCGGTTATTCAATCATTGCCTTTACTATTATTGGTTCAATGTTTTTGGTTTTAACCGTTTTACCACAAGTTATTACCGCTAAGGGATTTGTAGATTTCTACAATAATACATTTGGTCGCTTTAATGATATTTATACCGTAATTTATAATGCAACAATGGGTATCATTGCTATCTTCTTTGCTGGCTCATTTGCATATAATTATGCTGATATTTATCGTAAAGAAGAAAATATATTACTTGATCCATTAAACGCCGTCTTTCTTACTTACATGGCAATGTTCATGACTGTACCACAATTAATTTGGAAGCATGGAGCAACTATTTTTGAAAATCTTCCAAAAGGTGATGGTACCAGTTTAGCCGTTACTAATGGTTATGGTGTAAGTGGTTCTGGTTTAACTAGAATCGGTGCTAGTGGTATCTTTACTGCTTTAATCATTGCTTGGTTAACAGTTCAAATCTATCGCTTCTGTATTAAACATAATTGGAGTATTAAAATGCCAGCTTCAGTTCCTGCTGGTGTATCAAATTCATTCTCAGCTATGATTCCTGGCTTTATGGTAGCAATTGTAGTTGGTGTAATTGATATTTGTTTAATTGCTGCCGGTACGGATATTTTCAAGCTTTTATACATTCCATTCTCATTTATTTCAAATATTGCCGGCGCTTGGTGGGGAGTATTAATTATTTACTTCTTGATCGGTTTGTTATGGTGGTTTGGTATCCATGGTGCTACTATCATTTCTAGTTTCTACACCGCAATTGTTTTAGCTAACTTGGCCACTAACAACGCTGGTGGTCACACTGTATTTGCTGGTGAGTTCTCAAATGCCTTTGTTATGATGGGTGGTTCTGGTGCTACCTTAGGTATGGCAATGTGGATGGCCTTTCGTTCTAAGTCAAAACAATTACGTGAATTGGGTAAGCTAGAAGCTATTCCAGCTATCTTTAATATTAATGAACCATTACTATTTGGTTTGCCAGTTGTGTATAATGTAACTTTATTTATTCCATTCTTACTTGCCCCAATGGTATGTAGTATGGTCGCCTACTTCTCAATTTACTTAAACATCGTACCAAAGATTATCGTGCAGCAACCATGGCCAACACCAGTTGGTATTGGTGGATTAATGGCAACTGCCAGCTGGCAAGGTGCTGTGCTTGCAATAGTTAATGTAGTAATTGCCTTCTTAATTTGGTATCCATTTATTAAGAAATACGATAACCAATTACTTAAAAAGGAACAGGCTCAAGCAAGTGAAGAAGCAAAAGCTTAGTTAGATATTTAAGATAAAGAAATAAAATATTAGTCAAAAAACATCTAATTATAAATTAGATGTTTTTTATATTTAAATAATTAGCAAGATAAACAAAAAAGAGATCAAACCAAAAGCCTGATCTCTTTTCGTGATGTGAGTGTTCACTAATATTTTAACCTTTATTTCTAAATTAGTCTAAATCTTTTCCGTTTGAAGCAATAACTTTTTTATACCAGGTAAAAGAATCTTTAGGATACCGTTTTAAGGAACCATGACCACGATCATCACGATCAACATAAACAAAACCGTAACGCTTTTTCATTTCCCCAGTACCATTTGATACTAAATCGATTGCTGACCACATAGTATAGCCCATTAAGTCCACACCATCTAAATTAACAGCTTCTTCCATAGATTTAATTTGATCACGCAAATAATTAATACGATAAGTATCATGTACGCTGCCATCAGCTTCGAGTTTATCAGACCATCCTAGACCATTCTCAACTACCCAAAGCGGTTTGTGGTATCTTTCCCATAATTCGTTTAGGCCAAGTCTTAACACGTCTGGATCAGTTGCCCAGCCCCAAGCGTTAGTCTCAAGATAAGGATTAGTAATGTTACCTGCGCTAACATTACCNGCGGCCTTTGCATCAGAAGCATGAGTNGTAACTACGTTTGAAGTGTAACAAGAAAAACTTAAGAAATCAGCCGGNTATTGAGCTAATAATTTGTAATCTTCAGGAGTNTCTTCTAATTTAATTCCATCACGTTCATATTGTTTTAAGCGCGAAGTAGGGTAGTGACCACCTACCTGTACATCTGAATAAAATAGCATTGCTTGTTTAGCTTTCATNACAAGTAATTGATCGGCCGGATCACTTGTGTAAGGATAAATGGCCGAATAAGCAAGCATCATACCAACCTGGTTTTGTGGATCAATTTCGTGAGCTAACTTAACTGTTTTTGCACTAGCCACAAATTGATTATGTGCCCCTTGAGCGCGGTTTTGNTCACTACCATCGATCAANCCACCACCCATGTAAGGAGCCATATCCATAGCATTAATTTCNTTAAAGGTGAGCCAGTATTTTACTTTNCCTTTATAACGTTTCATGACAATTTCAGCATAATGAACAAAAGCATCAATCAAATAACGATCTTTCCAGCCACCATAACGTCTGATNAGAGAGAGGGGCGTTTCGTAATGAGAAAGAGTAACCAGGGGTTCGATATTATATTTAGCACATTCATCAAAAACNTTTTCGTAAAATTCTAGACCCGCTTCATTAGGTTCACTATCNTCACCGTTGGGTAAAATACGAGACCAGTTTAATGATAGACGAAAAACTTTGAAGCCCATATNCGCCATTAATTTAATATCTTCTCGATAATGATGGTAAAAATCGGTAGCCTGATGGCTGGGATAATAGGCATCCTTAATCAAGGCAGGAGTAGCATCTTCTGGTAACTTAAATGGTTTTCCCCAAGNCATTGCGGTAGAACCTGTAGTGCCATCGGCCTTTTTCCAAGTTACTTTTCNTGGTTCAGTAGCAGANCCATTAGTTAAAACATCTACAGCATTTAANCCTTTGCCACCTTCGTTATAACCNCCTTCATATTGGTTNGCTGCACTAGCACCACCCCACATAAAATTATCNGGTAANTGCATAATTATGATCCTTTCTAATTAAAACAAAAGCCTCTGCAGCATTGAGCAAAGGCTTTAAGAAATATTGGATAAATAATTTAATTTTTTTCGTCTAGTTGCTTGTAAAGATCAACTATTTCTTTGGCCAAATCAATAAAGGTAATAGCGGTCATTAAGTGATCTTGGGCGTGCACCATGTAAAGATCAACNTTAACATGATCACCTTGGGCTTCTTTAGTTAACATATCAGTTTGAACGTTATGAGCATTAACTAAAGCTTCATTAGCTTGCTTAATAAAATCGTCGGCTTTTTCAAAGTCACCTTTTTTAGCAGCTTGGATAGCTTGCATAGCAGCAGCTTTACCATTTCCTGCCTGCATAATAATTCCCATAACTACTTCCATGTTGTTATCTTGTTCAGCCATTTTAAAATCTCCTTGTTAATTTGTAAAATTATTGAATTAATAAAAAATGCTGAAAACAGCTTAAAACTGCTTTCAACATTTTAGATAAATAGATTTACTTCATTAAGTTTTCTGCAGTTTCGAGAACTTTTTCACCATTCATCATACCGTAATCTTGCATATTAATTACGTCTAAAGGAATNCCAGCAGCATCAGTTAACTTTTTAACACTGTCCTTCATATATTGAACTTGAGGTCCAAGTAATAATACATCTGGNTGATCCTTTTGCAATTCATCTTCAATACCTGAAGCTGCAGTAGCAAAAATCTTGTAATCCTTACCAGCTGCTTTAGCTGCTGCTTCCATCTTTGAAACTAGTAATGAAGTTGACATACCAGCTGCACATGCTAACATAATTGTTTTTTCTGCCATTTTTGTTATCTCCCTTTTAAATATTATTTCATGTATAATACTTTTTGCATATTATCTGAAAGCACTTACATTATAACAATAATTTGAAATAAAGTACAAATATTTTTATTTCTGATTAAGCATTTTCACTATTTTGTTTTTCTACCTTAAGCGCTTCTTGTTCTTTTGCATAAAGAATCTTGTCATATTTTCTAGCAAAAGGCCAATATATAACTGTAGAAATAACTAAGGTAATAGCTTGCCAAATCGCCATTTTCCACCCACCGATCAAGAATCCTGAAATAATAGCAGGTGTAGTCCATGGAGCGGCAAAACCATTAAGTGGTGGGATTATACCAGTTTTAATTACAATATAAGTTGAAACGGCAACTACAACTGGAGTTAAGAAGAAAGGAATTGCAAGCATGGGGTTCAAAACAATAGGTAAACCAAATAAGAACGGCTCGTTAATATTGAAGATAGCTGGTACTAATTCCAATTTACCGAGAGATTTTAATTGTGCTGATTTTGCAGCAACTAAAATAAATATAACCAAACCGATCGTAATACCGGATCCGGTTAAATTAATAAAGTTATTATAAAATTCATTAGTTACAACATGCGCACCGTTAGCAATGGTTAATTTTCCGGCCTTATATAATTGGGCATTATCAAATGAATTTGATATTAACATTGGCTGGACTAAAGAACCAACAATTAATCCACCATGAACACCAAAGAACCAGAAGAATGGTACTAAGAAACCAATTGCAAGTGCACCACCAAATGAATCTGATAAACCTTGAAGTGGAATTTGTACAGTTGTATAAATCCATTGTAAAAAGTCAGAGCCTGTTACTAATTTGAAGAAAGCATATATTAGCATTGAGCCAGTTAAAATAATGCCTGAAGGGATCATTGCAGTGAATTGATTAGAAACGGCAGCAGGTACTTGTTCAGGTAACTTAATTGTCCAGCCAGCTCGCATAATAATAGAATAAATCCAACCAACTAAAAGACCGATAATAATTGCCGCGATCATACCATTTCCGCCAAGCCAATTAATATTAATTACTCCAGTAACCGGAGATTTTAAATAAGCTTGTAAAACGGGAGGTAATTTATCAATATTAGTAGCAACTTGATGGGCACTCAAGGCACCATCATTAATTCCTTTTGCTAAAGCGGTCTTTAATGGACTATCAACACTTAAAGTTTGTAGCATTAAGAAAGCTGCCAATGATGTTAACCCAGGGGCTAAAGGTTCAAAGCCCTCATTTTTAACATAAATATAGGCAATACCAACTGCTGCCCAAAGACACATAACGTTAAAAGTTGTGGTATAAGCTTGATTGAAGAAGGCACCCCAGCCAGAATTAGTAATTGCATTGGCTACAGCAGGTATAGGTATGTTACCCAAAATCAAGAAAATCGAACCAATTATAATAAATGGTAAAGTATAAATCATACCATTTTGTAAGGCTGTTACTGCTTTTGTGTTAACAAATTTCATTACAGGTGGAAGAATATATTTGTTAACGAATGTATTTAATTTACTAGGCTTTTTATTATCCATTAAAGATCATCTCCATTATTCTTTAAGATCCTTTGAAACCAGTAAAAAGATTTCTTGGGTATACGTTTTAGGTCTTTTAAATCATGATTAGTACGATTAACATAGACTGCTCCATAACGTTTATTCATATCAGCATGAGAGCTAGGAATATCAATTAATCCCCAGCCTAGATAACCCAATACTTTTGCTCCATCTAAAAATACAGCATCTTTAAGAGCTTTAATATGTTCTTCATGATAAGTGATTCGCTTATCATCATTAATCATATTTTGTCCATCCCATTTTTCTTTTATTCCAATTCCGTTTTCAATAGGAAAAATAGGTAAATGATAATGATTATACATGGTTGTAATTGCATTTCTGAAACCAAGTGGATCAATTGTCCATCCCCACTCATTAGTGGAAAGATAAGGATTAGAAATAAGACCTTGATTCAAAAAGCGGTTAGGAGCTGTATCTTTTGAAATTTTATCGCTTGATAGAGTCCAAGATGAGTAATAACTAAATGCTAAAAAATCAACTTTAGCTTGTTTTATTTCTTTTAAGTCTTTATCTTGAAGATCCATACTAATTTCATGATCTTTGGCAAATTGTATAACTTCAGGTGAATAGCCACGTCCACTTACGACATCATAAACATTAAAATTTAAAAATTCTTGTACTTGTTTAGCAGCCCAAATATCCTTGGGATTAGATGTTGCAGGATAAACTTGTTGGTAGGCAAGCATTCCACCGATATTTAAATCTTGATAGTTTTGATGAATATAGTTAGCTATCCTCACATGTGCCAAAACAGTGTGATTGAAGATAGTATACATATCACTTAGGCTTTTATTGCCATCCTCATAACCGGAAATATTGAATACTTCATCTTGAAAGTAAAGATTATGTTCATTAAACACAATCCAATATTTAACACGATCAGAAAAATGATCAATCATCTTAGTACTGAACCTAACAAAAGCATCAACTACATGCCGTGACATGAAGCCATTATATTTTTTGGCAAGATGAAGTGGCATATCAAAGTGGTAAAGACAGATCATAGGTTCAATTCCACGTTGAAGCATTGCATTAATTATATGATCATAAAACTCAATTCCTTTTTCGTTAAAATCTCCATCACCATTTGGACAAATTCGAGACCACGAAATTTGAATACGATACATATTCATATTCATTGCTTTGAGTAAATCCAAGTCCTCTTCATAGCGATGATATTCATCAATTGCAGTATGCCAATCAGTTGTAGTTTCAGTAGCAGGGCGAATATCATAAACTGACAGTCCCTTGCCATCTTCATCCCACGCTCCTTCAGTTTGCATACTAGAAACCGAATTTCCCCAAAAGAAATTAGGGGGAAGTTGTCTATTTTTATTCATATTATTCCTTTCCGCAAACGCTTTCATTGCTTTACAGTGATTATTATATTTAAGTTATATAATATTGCAAGCGTTTACATTAATTGGATGAATAAATTTTATTTTTACTAGTATAGATAAACTCCTATCTATCAGCATTCTTTTAATAACAAAGTAATTAATAATTTTTTTAGAAAATAATTATTGTGTGGATTTGCTTAAGAAGTATAAGTATTAATTTATATAATTTAATAATCTGGATTGATAAAAATATGTTAAAGATATAAGTTATTACAATTTTTATTTATACAAATTTTTAGTAGAAATATTTGATATAATCAAAAAGCGGAGTAAACGAATTAAAGGATGTGGAAAACTTGAATACACCAGCCTCACGAGAAGGAAATTTTATTAGATATGCCGTATATATGGTTATGTATCTCATCGTCTTAGGTTGTAGATATTTGGGAACTTTTAACTATAAATTTCATATTTTCGGAGCAATTTTATTTGTTATTGTGGCTGCTCCGGTACTCTTGTTTTACATTCGTCAGTTTAATCATGAACAAAAATATTTTATTAAAGACTTTAAATTATCCTTACTTGGAGATTACGTTTTTACTTTAGGTTTAACCTTTTTAGTAATTGCAGCTAGAATTCTATTTTCGTATCTACAAGCTAAAGGAAGTATGCCCAAGTTAAGTATTCAAGTTGGTTATGTAAATCATGAATCCAATAGCTTATATTGGTTTTATATCTTTGCTTTGGGAATTGTTTTACCAGCCCTACAGCAATTTTTGACTAATGGCTTCTTTTTTAATTATTTCTTTCGAGATAGTTCAGTATTTACAGCAGTTTTAGGGATTGCTGCTTCTGGATTATTTTTTAGTATTTTAAATTTACAATTTTCACTGGCAATTTTAGTAGTAAATTTTCTATTTGGGATGCTGTTTGCTTGGAGCTATTTATATACTCAATCCTTATGGATGCCGGTATATTTATCAATTTTGAATGGAATTTTAACGATTATCTTAATCTGAAAATTATTAAAAGTACAAAAAAAGGATCTTACATGTGTAAGATCCTTTTGCTTTAAGCGGATAGCGTGAATCGAACCCGCATCTTCAGCTTGGGAAGCTGACATTCTACCATTAAACTATACCCGCGAGATATAAGAATTGTATCACACACTTTCTCTGTGGGGCAATAGTGTGCGGGTAAGTTTAACCTGTTTACGGTCAATTAATGAAGTGAAGTTTTGAAAAAGCCATTTTCTCAATTCATCAGGTGTAATTACTAGGGGCATACGTGGGTGGGCAGCTAAAACAGTTTCATTAGAATCGGTCGTCACTAAAGCAAAATGTTTTTCATCATAGATAGCAGCTATCATTGTCAGGGGTTGTGTAGCAGACTTAAAACTAAACTCTTCATGATAAGTTTTACCATTGGCTAAAGTATAAGTGTTACGACTGCTTTCAAAAAATTGATTAGTTAAAACAATACATCGCTGACGCGCAAAGGACTTATCCCACATTGAGCGTTGAGGTTCAAAAAAGCGCTCCACTCGTGCATTGTTAATGACTTGATTAGGTTTAAAAGGGCTGGGATAACCCCAATCCATAATTTGAAGTTGGAGCTTATCATCTTGATAAAGTAAAACTAAAGACTTACGTTTAGGAAATATTTCACTAGCATCTTTAAATTCGTCTTTCGGAAAATCGACTGGAACTAAAGGTAATTTGAGATCCTGCTTTAAATAGGACTCAATTTTTTCTAGTGATGGTAATTGAAAATGACTACACATTTTTCTCACTCCTTCGTTACTTATTATTTTATCAACTTGAACTTGAGTTTAAAGAAATAAGCATTTTTGCTAGAATAACTAGTATATAAGATGTTAATTAACAAACGGAGATAATTATGACAAAAGAAATTTTATTAACTGGAGACCGTCCTACCGGAAAACTTCACATTGGTCACTACATTGGCTCATTAAAAAATCGGGTAAAATTACAAAATGAAGGAAAATATGAACCTTACATTATGATTGCCGATACGCAAGCTTTAACCGACAATGCGCGTGATCCAGAAAAGATTAGAAAGAGCTTAATTGAAGTTGCGCTTGATTATTTAGCAGTTGGTCTTGATCCACAAAAATCAACTATTTATGTGCAATCACAAATTCCTGCTTTATTTGAATTAACTGCATATTACATGGATTTAGTAACCGTTGCACGTTTAGAGAGAAATCCAACTGTTAAAACTGAAATTAAGCAAAAAGGCTTTAAGGACTCGATTCCAGTCGGCTTTTTGAACTATCCAGTTTCTCAAGCAGCCGATATTACTGCTTTTAAGGCAACCTTGATTCCTGTTGGGGATGATCAAGCACCAATGTTAGAACAAACTCGTGAAATTGTTCGTACTTTTAATCGAGTTTATAACACTGATATCTTGGTAGAACCAAAGGGCTATTTCCCACCAAAGGGTCAAGGTAGATTACCAGGCCTTGATGGTAATGCTAAAATGTCGAAATCCTTGGGTAACGCTATTTATTTATCTGATGATGCTAAGACAGTACAAAAGAAGGTTATGTCAATGTATACTGACCCTAACCATATTCATGTTGAAGATCCTGGTCAAGTTGAAGGTAATACTGTCTTTACTTACTTGGATGTTTTTGCTCCAGATAAAGACAAAGTTGCTGAATTAAAAGAGCAATATCAAAAGGGCGGTCTTGGAGATGTGAAAATTAAACGTTACCTTAATGAAGTGCTTGAAGAAGAATTAGCTCCAATTAGAGAACGTCGTGAAAAATATGCACAAGACCCGGATGCTGTTTATGAAATGCTTTTAGAAGGTTCAAAGAAGGCAAATGAAGTTGCCAACCAAACTCTTGAAGAAGTTAGAGATGCAATTGGCTTAAATTATTTTAAAAAGAACTAGTTTTTAAGAGGGTATCATGTCACGCGATAGAATTCCTTGGAAACAATATTTTATGATGCAGGCTTTAGTTATCTCCCAACGGTCCACTTGTGATCGTGCCTTAGTTGGAAGTGTGTTAGTCAAGGGAGATCGAATGGTAGCTACAGGATATAATGGCAGCGTTTCTGGTCAAGCTCATTGTGATGATGTAGGACACTTAATGGTAGATGGTCATTGTATTCGAACTATTCATTCAGAAATGAATACGCTAATTCAATGTGCTAAAGATGGTATTTCAACTGAAAATACAGAGATTTATGTAACATATTTTCCATGTTTTAATTGTGCGAAATGCTTAGTGCAGGCCGGTGTCAAAAAGATTAATTACTTTTACGATTATCATGATGATCCATTAACATTAAAGTTGTTACAGGACAAACATATTGGCTTAGAACAGGTCAAACTTGAAAAGAAATATGTGCAAGATTTGGAACAACAACTTAATCTAGCAGAAACAAGTAATAATGATGAAAAATAAATTATTTCTAGGAATTTTAACATTATTAGCATTTTTGGGCTTGGCCATGAAACAGCCTAATGTTAATGATCATGCTCATATTTATAATGCTCCTACTAAAAAGTTAGTAAGTGAAAAAAATGAGGCTTATCAGACTAGTAAATTAAAAGAAAAGCCAGTAATTGATTTAGTTAGTGTGACAAATAATGATGCTTTTAAGCGATTAAAACCACATAAAAATCAAGTTTTAATTGTTACAATTCACCAGAAGAAAAATAATGTCCAAATTTTGGTAGGAAGTAATTTTAAAAAGACTTTGTCTTTAACAACTACTAGTAATATTATTCGTTATGCAGGTAATGAATTACGTAGTAGTAATAATAGCACCTTTAATAAAGGAATTCGCAGTGTATTTAATGCATGTACAACTTTAATTGACCAGGAACTTAACTTGCCCGCGGACAAGAACGCTTTATCAAGTACCCAACTGCAAAAAATTAATCATCCTCAAAGTGTAAATTTTGTATGGGGAATTATCATTGCGTTAGGTGCTACAATAGTTTTTTCTTGGTATCAAAGACGAAATAGAAGATAGTATTTAATTTGTGGTTGACGAATAAGTTAATTCCCATTAAAGTGGTTAGTGGAAGTTAAATATGAGGCAAATAAACTGTTAGGTGAGACTCCTACATGAATATATGCTGTCGCCCAGCAACATCCAGAGATGCCAACGGGTCAAACAGGGATCGTCGACTTAAGGCCCTCCCCAGCCAGCTAGTTATGCAGAAGNTGCAGCAACTTTACGTCATGTAGTGTTAAAACTGAACGACGAGTATAANTATCGCTTGGATATAAAAGACCAATGCAGTTTTNGCGNTTGGTCTTTTTTTGTTTGTTTGCTTTCTTTTGATTAAAAGAAAGGAAGTTAAAATGNTAAAAATTACAAANNCTAGCAAAAANATGATGAGTAATATCAANCTTGTNNGNCAAATTGCNCAAGAAGATAANTTTGCNACNTTNCANCGTCTTCATACCTCNATTAATGGNNTNTATAGTGCTGATGCGAGGCAAAGATTAGAAAAATTTGGNCCNAATGAAGTNGCNAAAAANCNNACNAATACTAGAATTCAATTTTTAATTCAATCCTTTTTAACACCATTTACAATTGTTTTACTTATTTTAGCAACNATTTCATTTTTTTCTGAATATTTATTTGTACCTGCTTCGCAGAAAGATCTTAGTACAACANTTATTATGTTGATTATGGTATTAATATCTGGAGTAACGGGATATATTCAAAATATTAAAACAAATAATGCAGTNGANGATTTATTGAATATTGTTTCTGTGACAACAAATATTCGTCGNAATGGTGAAAATATTGAATTACCAACAAAAGATGTGGTAATAGGAGATATTATTAACTTATCTGCCGGAGATATGGTTCCNGCAGATATGCGNTTACTAAANACAAAAGACTTATTTTGNTCAGCTAGTTCANTAAATGGTGAATCTGAACCAACTGANAAAATAGCTAATGCNCNTCCCAAAAGCGATGAGCTCAANAATTATCTTGATTATCCTAATATTGCTTATGAAGGTACAACCATCGTATCAGGATCAGGCATTGGAGTAGTATTTGCAACAGGCGAAAAAACTGTCTTTGGCAAAATTGCNCAAAATATTTCCAAAAATAAAATTAAAGAAACCAGTTTTGATTTNGGTATTANAGATATTTCAAAAATGCTTTTAATCATGACTGCAATTATTGCTCCNACAGTTTTTATTATTGATTGGCTAACAAANGGTAACTGGCTTGATGCTCTTTTATTTGGTATTGCTACGGCCGTTGGNTTAACTCCTGAGATGTTACCAGTAATTGTCACTAGTAATCTAGTNACTGGTTCAGTGGAAATGTCAAAGCAAGGAACAATTGTAANAACTATGAGTTCAATTCAAAATTTTGGCTCAGCTGANATTTTGTGTACTGATAAGACAGGAACTTTAACCCAAAATAANGTAATGCTTGAACGTCATTATGACCTNGATCTACAAGAACAGCCTGATATTCTAAAATATGCTTATTTAAATGCCTATTTTCAAACAGGTATGAAAAATTTAATTGATCGATCAATTATTAATGCGGCTAATAATGAATTGGATGTNAATGATATTAATCACGACTATAGTAAGNTTGATGAAATTCCTTTTGATTTTAAGCGNCGTCGAGTGAGTGTTGTNGTGGCNAATGCTGAAAATGAACATGTTTTGGTAACCAAAGGAGCGGCGGAGGAAATGCTCGCNTGCTCAACNAAAATCGAAGTAAACAATAAGGTAGANCCTTTGACCGATGAACGTCGTACTAAAATTATGAGTGAAATTAANNATATGAGTGCTGATGGAATGCGGATCATTTTACTTGGTTATAAAAGAGATCCAGCCGCCGTCGGAGCTTTTTCACCTGAAGATGAGAATAATTTGATTTTAACTGGCTTTTTAGCATTTCTAGATCCACCTAAAGAAAGTGCTAAGGAAACNATTCAAACTCTGAATAAAGATGGGATTAATGTCAAAATNCTGACAGGAGATACGGCAATTGTTACTCGTAAAATAGCAGTTGATGTAGGAATTAATGCCGATGTTGTTTACTCAGGCAAAGATTTTGTNGATAAAAGTGAAGCTGAAAAGCAGGCAATGGTTGAAGAATGTAATATCTTCGTTAAGCTTTCTCCGCAAGATAAGGCTGATATTATTGATTTACTGAAGAAAAATGACCATACGGTAGCTTATATGGGNGATGGTATTAATGATGCCTCAGCAATNAAAGCTGCTGATGTNTCNGTATCAGTAGATACAGCTGTAGATATAGCCAAAAAGTCTGCAGATATTATTTTATTAGAAAAAGATTTGGCCATTTTAGAAAAAGGGGTAACAATTGGCCGTCGAGTATTTGGTAATACAATGAAATATATTGANATTACCTTATCATCNAATTTNGGAAATATATTATCGATTTTGCTCGCCTCAATCTTTTTACCCTTCNTNCCGATGTCNCCAATGCAGNTATTAATTTTAGAATTAATTTATAGTTTATCGTGTTTATCAATTCCATTTGATACGATGAACGAACATTACTTACANGTACCAAGAAAATGGAGTACAAAAAAATTACCAAAATTTATGCTTTATTTTGGNCCANTTTCGTCAATTTTTGATGTCATTACATTTGGACTACTCTTTTTCTGGATTTGTCCGCAAATCGTTGGTAATTCTTGGNTTNNTGCTACTTCAAGTCAACGTGCCTTATTTATCACAATCTTTGCGGCAGGTTGGTTTGTTGAATCCTTGTGGACTCAAGAAATATTAATTCAAGTATTACGGGATCCGAGGATTCCATTTATTCAACAACATTCTTCTCCAGCNGTAGCGTGGNCTACTTTAGGAGCTGGTGTGATTGGAACACTTTTACCTTTTATTACTCCAATTGCCAAAATCATGAAGTTCGGCCCGTTACCACTTTACTATTTAGGACTAGTAGTAATNTTACTGATTCTTTATATTGCTTTNACAACNATAGTGAAGTACTGGTACTTNAAANAAGAAAAATTCTTAATCTNAATATNCAGTNTATTANNTAAAAAAGAGGAATTTTNTNATAAATTCCTCTTTTTCTATAGTTTCATGCTAAATTNANGGNGTAAGATGCTATGATATACTAGCAAGAAGAGAATTAGAGGGAGCGATTAATNATGGCAGAAAAGAAAACATATTATATTACAACTCCAATTTATTATCCGTCTGGTAAATTAACTATTGGAAATGCTTATACNACTATTGCTGCNGATNCNATGGCNCGTTACAAACGNGCNCAAGGTTANGATACCTTCTTTTTNACNGGNACTGATGAACANGGTTTAAANATTGAACAAAANGCNGAAGCAAANGGAATTAAACCNNAANAATTTGTNGATGANATGGCANCNTCTTATAAAAAACTATGGAAGATGCTNGATATNTCTTANGACAAATTCATTCGTACTACTGATGAAGAACATGTGGCTGCAGTTCAAAAGATTTTTGAACGTTTATTAAAACAAGGCGATATTTATCTGGGCGAATATCAGGGCTGGTATTCAGTAGAAGATGAAGAATACTTTACTGAATCTCAATTAGCCGAAGTTTATAAAGATGATAACGGCAAAGTGATCGGGGGTAAGGCACCTTCTGGACATGAAGTTAAACTAATTAAAGAACCATCTTATTTCTTTAGAATGAGTAAATATGCTGATCGATTACTTGATTACTACAATGAACATCCTGAATTCATCTTGCCTCATTCACGTGAAAAAGAAATGGTAAATAACTTCATTAAGCCAGGTCTTGAAGATCTATCAGTAACTAGAACTACAGTTAACTGGGGAATTCCTGTACCTAGTGATCCGAAACATGTGGTTTATGTATGGATTGATGCTCTTTCCAATTATATTTCGGCTCTTGGCTATGGTTCAGATAATGATTCATTATTTGAAAAATATTGGCCTGCAGATGTGCATTTGGTAGGTAAAGAAATTGTTCGTTTCCATACCATTTATTGGCCAATTATGTTGATGGCTTTGGATTTACCACTTCCTAAACAAATATTTGGTCATGGCTGGGTTTTGATGAAAGATGGGAAAATGTCAAAATCTAAAGGAAATGCCGTATATCCTGAAATGATAGTAGAACGCTATGGATTAGATGCTTTACGTTACTACTTAATGCGTGAAATTCCATTTGGTAGTGATGGAATCTTTACTCCCGAAGATTTTGTTGAAAGAGTTAACTTTGATTTAGCCAATGATTTGGGTAATCTTTTAAATAGAACTGTCTCTATGATTAATCAATATCAAGATGGTATGGTAGCTCCTGTAAGTGAAACCGAAGATGAATTTGCAAAGAGCTTACGTGAAACAGCCCAAGCAACAATTGATACTTACTACCAAAAGATGGATCAATTGCACTTTTCTCAAGCATTAGATGAAATTTGGAAACTTATTTCACGTGCTAATAAATATATTGATGAAACTACTCCTTGGGTCTTAAATAAAGAAGGCAAAAAAGAAGAACTTTCACGTGTGATGAGTAATTTAGCTGAAAGTTTACGCTTAGTTGCGCTTTTAATCCAACCAGTGATGACAGAAAGTCCGGCTAAAATGTTTGCTCAATTAGGTTTGGATTTAGATGACGAAGAAGCAAATGTTCTAGAGTGGGGCGGCTATAACTGGGATAACAAAGTAACTGAAAAACCAACGCCAATTTTTCCACGTTTGAAGAACGAAGAAGAAGTTAAATATATTAAAGAACAAATGGCTAAGGCTAAGCCAAAAAAGGCTACTCGTAGTCAACAAAAGGAAGCTCAAAAAGAAGCCAAGACCATTACAATTGACGACTTTGATAAAGTTGAAATGAAGGTCGGTCAAATTTTGAATGTGGAACCGGTTAAAGGCTCTAATAAATTATTAGCCTTTAAGTTAGACTTTGGTGAAGCAGAACCTCGTCAAATATTGAGTGGAATCGCTAAGTTTTATCCTGACTATGAAGAATTAGTTGGTAAAAAAGTTGTAGCTGTAACCAACTTGAAACCAAGAAAGATGTTAGGTCATTTAAGTCAAGGTATGCTTTTGTCAAGTGAAAAAGATGGCCAGATCAAGTTAAGTCTTGTTGGTGATGAACATGAAGTGGGAGCGATTCTTGGCTAATGGAACTTTTTGATTCACACACTCATTTAAATGATGAGCCATTTAGAGGAAAAGAAGAGTTTTATTTAGAACGAGCTGAAAACCTTGGTGTGACTCAAGCAGCAGTTGCTGGACAAGATCCTGACTTTAATGAACGAGCAATAGATTTAAGTGAACGTTTTGATAATTTATATGCAATCGTAGGTTTTTGCCCTGATGTAGCTAAGGATTTTGATCAAGCCGCGAAAGATAAACTAATTGAGCAATTGCAACTGGATAAAACAGTAGCTTTAGGAGAAATTGGTCTTGATTATTATTGGGATGAATCGCCACGCAATATTCAACGTAAAGTTTTTGCAGAACAATTAGAAATTGCTCATGAATTAAAGATGCCGGTTAATATTCACACCCGTGATGCCTTTGAAGATACATATGAAATCTTGAAAAATAGCCAAGTGGGAGAATATGGTGGCATTTTGCATAATTTTAATGGCGATCCAGAATGGATGAAGAAATTTTTAGACTTAGGAATGATGATGTCTTTTTCAGGGGTCGTATCATTTACTAAAGCAACTGATGTTCATGCATCGGCTAAAGCTGTTCCTTGGGATCATATGTTGATTGAAACAGATGCCCCATATCTCACTCCTAAACCTTATCGGGGTAAGCAAAATGAAACGGGCTATGTACATTATGTTGCACAAGCAATTGCTGATCTACGTAATGTATCACTAGATGAAGTTGCTGCTCACACTTATGAAAATGCGATGAATATATATGGAATCAAATAATAAACATTTTAATGCAGTAGTTATTGTTGAGGGACGTGACGATACCAAAAGATTAAAACAATTTTTCCCGGGTATTGAGACCATTGAAACTAATGGATCTGAAGTATCTCATGAAACTTTAGCTGAAATAAGGAAATTAGCTGAAACACGGGAAATAATTGTTTTTACTGATCCAGATTACAATGGTGAAAGAATACGACGTCTAGTAACTGAAGTAGTCCCTACGGCTAAGCAAGCCTTTATTACTCGTA
This sequence comes from Lactobacillus sp., assembly GCA_014803905.1. GTDB lineage: Bacteria > Bacillota > Bacilli > Lactobacillales > Lactobacillaceae > Lactobacillus. The sequence goes on from JAAVAW010000002.1 coordinate 19,517, forward strand.
AAGAAGGAGAACCAACTAAGCGAGGAAATAGTCTAGGAGTTGAACATGCTTCTAAAGCAGTACTTGAACGTGCTCTAAGTGAGTTACATGAAATTCAACCAAAACCAAGTGATATTACACGTGAAAAATATTTGGCTTTGGGACTTGGGATGGGTCCTAATGCTAGAAAGTTAAGAGAAAAAGTAGGTATTGAGTTAGGTATAGGTTATGGGAATGCCAAACAATTTTTACGACGTTTAGAAATGTTTGGGATCACCTATGCTCAATTAGAGGAGGCAGTTAATCATGTCAAATAGTATGCCAATCGCCAATCCGGTAAGAACCCAAGCAATTGTAAATCGTTACTTTATGCATGCTAAGAAAAATTTGGGACAAAATTTTTTGGTAGATATCGCCGCAATTAAGGGGATTGTAACTGCTGCCGATATTCAACCGGGAGATCAGGTAATTGAAATCGGTCCAGGTATTGGCTCTTTGACAGAACAATTGTTACTTGCAGGAGCTAAGGTGTTAGCTTATGAAGTTGATGAAGATTTACCAGAAATTTTACATAATGAGTTACCTCATACTGTGGATAATCAGCCTTTAACTGATCGTTTTAAATTAGTGATGAAGGATGTTTTAAAGGCTAATTTTCAAGAAGATACTGCGGGTTTTCTAGATTTAAACAAACCGGTTAAAATTGTGGCTAATTTGCCTTACTACATCACTACTCCGATAATTTTTGACTTAATTAATAGTGATTTGAAATTTATTAGTTTGACCTTGATGATGCAAAAAGAAGTGGCTGAACGATTAGTGGCTCATCCTAAAACTAAGGCTTATGGACCTTTAACAATTGCAGTTCAATCACGAATGAAAGTTGAACTGGCTGAAGAAGTAAAAAGCACTTCTTTTATGCCACGACCAAAAGTGGATTCAGCAGTTGTTGTTCTCACTCCTTTAGTTGATAAATATGATATTAAAGATGAAAAGTTCTTTAATCATGTAGTAAAAGTATGCTTCTCCCAAAGAAGAAAAACTTTATCTAATAACTTAAAAGCTTTTATTAAAGACAAAGATGAACGAGAAAAATTAATTACTGATCTTGGTTTTGATTTGCGCGTTCGCCCAGAAGAATTAACAATTAATGATTTTATCGCTTTAACAAATGCATTAAAAAAGCTTAGCTGATTTCTTGCTGAAATCTAATTATTGTGGTAAAATACTCCCGAAAAGGGAGCGTGAAATCCAGTGCCAACAACACTTAATGCAATTAAAGCAGATTTAGATTCTCACTTAGGTGAAAGTCTTGTAGTCGTAGCCCAGGCAGGGCGCAAAAAGGTTACTCGTAGAAAGGGTACTTTAACTAAGACTTATCGTGCCGTATTCGTAGTTGATTTGGATCAAGAACAAAATAATTTTGAACGTGTTTCATACAGTTATACTGATCTTTTAACAAAGAATATTGAACTAGAATTTGAAGAATTATAGTTTTCATTTCTTTAATTAAAAATTGAATATTTACGAATAATCACTAGGATTTTTAGCAATTCTAGTGATTTTTCTTTATATTCAGAGTATTATTAATAAAAAATGTTTTGTTTTTAGGAAGGTGGAGCAATGAAACGATCAGAAAGACTAGTTGATATGGTGAAGTACTTAATGGATCATCCCCATACTTTGATTGCCTTGCCATTTTTTGCAGAGCGCTATGATGCGGCAAAATCATCAATTTCAGAAGATTTAACTATTTTGAGAAATACTTTGGCTGGAAATAAAGATGGCATTTTGGAAACCGTAGCCGGTGCAGCAGGGGGAGTACGCTATATTCCTTTTATGGGGAAGCAGGCAGCAGCCAGCTTTTTGCGTGATCTTGCTGATCGTGTGGAAAATCCTGACCGTATTTTACCCGGAAACTTTATTTATTTTTCTGATATTTTAGGTTCACCTCAAGATTTACAAAATATCGGTAAATTAATTGCTACCAAATATGCTTTTAGTAAAGTTGATTATGTAATGACCGTTGAAACAAAAGGACTTACTGTAGCTCAAGCTGTTAGTCGATTCCTAAATGTTCCGTTTGTGTTAGTAAGACGTCAACCAAAAATCACTGAAGGAGCTACTATTTCTGTAAATTATGTTGCTTCATCTAGTGAACGTGTGGAAAAGATGGAGCTTGCTAAAAGGAGCTTACCAAGTGATTCGAATGTGTTAATCGTTGATGATTTCATGCGTGGCGGTGGTACACTCACAGGAATGGAAGAGTTAGTAAAAGAATTTAATTGTCACGTAGCTGGAATGGCGGTTTTGTGTGAAAGCAAATATGCTTCTCGTAAGGTAGTAGATGATTATCAATCTTTAATTAAAATAGCCGAAGTTGACCGAAATAAAAAATTAATAAAAGTTCAAACAGGGAATATATTAGATCAAATAAACTTTGACCGTTTTTCATAATGAAAATGCTATAATTAATTTATATTAACTATAGTGAAGGGATCAAAAATAAATGGATAAATATGTTGTAATTCTAGCTGCAGGTAAAGGAACTAGAATGAAGTCAAAGCTTTACAAAGTTTTACACAAAGTTTGTGGAAAAACTATGGTAGAACATGTAGTAGATGCTGCAAAGGGTACGAATCCAACTGAAATTGTAACTGTGGTTGGTACTGGTGCTGCCAAAGTAAAGGATGTCCTTGCTGGGCAATCTGACTTTGCTTTTCAAAAAGAACAATTGGGTACTGGTGATGCTGTTATGGCAGCTAGTGACTTATTGGCAAATAAAGATGGTGTTACTTTAGTTGCTACGGGAGACACACCTTTGTTTACAAGCGAAACATTTAATAATTTGTTTGCTAAACATGAAGCAGATGGTAATAGTGCTACTGTTTTAACTGCTAAAGCGCCTAATCCATTTGGCTATGGTCGTATTATCCGTGATGATAATGGAAATGTTTTGCGTATTGTTGAACAAAAAGATGGTACGCCTGAAGACTTAGCAGTCGATGAAATTAATACTGGTGTATTTGCCTTTAATAATAAAGAACTATTTGAGGCTTTAAAACAAGTTGGTAATGATAATGCTCAAGGTGAATACTATCTTACAGATGTTTTAGAAATTATGCGTAAAGCTGGTAAAAAAGTAGGCGCTTATCAAATGCCTGACTTTAGCGAAAGCTTAGGAGTAAATGACCGTATTGCTTTAGCTCAAGCAACCAAGATTATGCAAAAACGTATTAATGAAGCACATATGCGTGATGGAGTTTCATTTATTGATCCTGATACTGCTTATATTGATGCTGGGGTAAAAATTGGCAACGATACAGTGATTGAAGGTAATGTAGTTATTAAAGGAAATACCGTAATTGGCAGTGACTGCTACATTACCAATGGTTCACGTATCATTGATTCAAAGATTGGTGATGGTGTTACTATTACATCTTCAACCATTGAAGAATCTGAAATGGATGATAACTCAGATATTGGTCCTAATTCACACTTACGTCCAAAAGCTAAAATTGGTAAAAAAGCCCATATTGGTAATTTTGTGGAAATCAAGAAGGCGGAAATTGGTGAAAATACTAAAGTTGGACATTTAACTTATGTTGGGGATGCAACTTTAGGTAAGGATATTAACATTGGTTGTGGAACTATCTTTTCTAACTATGATGGAGTTAAGAAATTCCATACTAATGTTGGTGACCATTCCTTTATTGGAGCAGGAGCAACCATTATTGCTCCAGTAAATATTGCTGATCATGCGTTTGTAGCAGCTGATTCTACGATTACTAAAGATGTTGATCGCTATGACATGGCGATTGCCCGTGGACGTCAAACTAATAAGCCAGATTACTGGCATAAATTACCTTTATCTAAAGATAAAGAATGGGAATAATTTAAATATTTTAAGAAGAGCCAATTAAGTTTGACTCTTTTTTTATAGAATTTGCGCACAAACCGTATTTTTTTGCTATTATTAGGTAGGAATGTAAGTTTTTTGTGGAGGAAACTATGTCTAAAGTAGACGATAAAATTAAAATTTTTGCGCTCAATTCTAACAAACCATTAGCAGAAAAGATTGCTGCTACAGTTGGAGTTGAATTAGGTAAATCAAGTGTTAAGCGCTTCAGTGATGGAGAAATCCAAATTAACATTGATGAATCAGTCCGTGGAAAAGATGTTTATTTAATTCAATCAACTAGTGATCCTGTTAATGATAACTTGATGGAATTATTGATTATGATTGATGCTGTTAAGCGGGCATCAGCGCACAGTGTAAATGTGGTTTTGCCTTACTATGGCTATGCGCGTCAAGATCGTAAGACCCGTGCACGTGAACCAATTACCGCCAAGTTAGTTGCTGATATGATTCAAACTGCTGGTGCTGATCGTGTTCTTTCACTTGATTTACATGCACCACAAATTCAAGGATTCTTTGATATTCCGGTTGATAACTTGATGGGTGCCCCTCTTTTAGCAGATTATTTCTTGAGAAATGGTTTAGAAAAAGATGCCGTTGTAGTTTCGCCAGACCATGGTGGTGTAACTCGTGCACGTAAATTGGCTGAATTTTTAAAGACCCCAATTGCAATTGTGGATAAGCGTAGACCAAAAGCTAATGTTGCAGAAGTTATGAATATCATTGGAGATGTTAAAGGTAAGCGGGCAATCATTATTGATGATATGATTGATACAGCTGGTACAATTACTTTAGCTTCACAGGCCTTAATTGATGCAGGAGCTACTGAAGTTTATGCTTCAGCTACCCATGCTGTATTATCAGGTCCGGCAGTTGAACGTTTAAATAATTCACCAATTAAGAAGTTAGTATTAACAGATTCAATTAATCAACCAGAAGAAAAACAATTAACTAAAGCTGAAATTGTTTCAGTTGGACCATTAATGGGACAAGCAATTAAATTTATTCAAGAACATAAACCTTTAAGTCCATTGTTTAATACTCGTTTTCAAGGATGCAAAGATTAATTTTTAATACTTAAATTAAAAAAGCTTTGAATTTTAAAATTCAAAGCTTTTTTCTTATAATTTTATTTTTCTAAATGATGTAACTCATTATTTTTAATGTATTGTTGAAATTCTTGATAGATAGGATCAAAAATTTGCGGTTCATTACTATGTTGAATCATTGTTTTAGGAAAGAAGAAACGTTCATCTCCTTGCAAAGTTCCATTTAGAGACTTAACTAAGGGACTAACTTTAGAAAGTTCAATTAGACTGCCATCTTCTTGCATAATTTCAATCGGACTGTGAGCATTTTTTCCACTAGGTTTATAAGCATCATAAGGTTCATCAAAGGCCGAATTTGTAGCAGTATAGTACTTAGGATTAAAGCCGGCAGCCTCAATTAATTTCTTTAATTTAGGTATTAAATCTTTGGTTTCTTCACTAATTTTGACACTTTCTAGAGGATGACGATCTAGGTAACGTGTAGCCAAATCAGAAAGAATTTGATCATTAGAATTACGCCACATTGAAAAATTGGTTTCCATTACGCCATCATCTAGGGCTAAATAGTCCTCTAACGTCCATTTTCCACCTAAGAAAGCGGCTAGTTGGGGTGTGACAGGTAATTGACGCTTATCCTCTTGATAAAGCGTCTGTGCGCGCTCTAAGAGATGATGTAAAATCACTTCCATAGAACGATTAATTCGGTGGAAGTAAACCTGTTGATACATTTGGTAACGACTAATGATATAGTCTTCAACAGCATGAATTCCTTTATTAGTAAAGGAAATTCCATCTTTAAAAGGCCGAATTACTTCAAGAACCCTTGTTAAATCAAAAGCACCATAGGTTACCCCAGTAAAGTAAGCATCCCTTAATAAGTAGTCCATTCTGTCAGCATCGGCCTGACTGGAGATTAATTTAACTACTTGTGGATTAGGATAAGTTTTAGCAATAACTTGGGCCACTAAGTCTGGAAAATCCGGACTTACTTGGCGTAAAGCCTTATTAACTTCTGTACTTTTATCAGTAATAATTGCTTGACCCATTTTTTCATGATTAGTACCAAAAAGGTGTTCAAAGGTATGAGAGTATGGACCGTGACCAATATCATGTAACAGGGCAGCGCATTGTGCTAACAACGTTTCTTCAGGATTCCATAAACCATCATTAGGATGCTGAGTTGCATAGCGGTCATTAAAAATATTACAAATACGACGAGTAAGTTCGTAGACTCCCAGATTATGCTCAAAACGTGTATGAGTAGCCCCGGGAAATACATAACTTGCTGGTCCTAATTGTTTGATTCTTCGCAGACGTTGAAATTCTTTTGACTTAATTACATCGTAAACAACTTTATCACGGATATGAATATAATTATGAACGGGATCACGTATTACTTTTTCATGATCTAATTTTTGACTTTTAAATTTAACCATTTTTACTTATAATAAATTCTCGACTAGTTTAATATCTTTTACTTTATTTACTTACTAAAATTGATTATAACAATATTGGTAAGAGATAGCTATATCACCGCATTTTAGGATAGAGACAATGGAAAAAGTTAAAGTAGAAATTATAAGTAAAATCACACAAGAAGATCAAAGTGAAACTATTAAGCGTCATGGAAGTGGAACCATGGATGAAAGCAATGGTAGCTGGCGTTTTCAATATGATGAAGAAAATAAGACAGGAAATGTTCCAGTTAAAATAATGATTAAGCCTGACGAGATGGTAATGCAGCGTGGCTCGGTTGAAGCAAATGATTATACAATGATGAAATTTGCACCAGGTGAAAAGAAAAATTGTCGTATTATTGCGGCATCCAAAATTATGGATTTAACTAGTTTAACAAAAAAGTTAGAGTTTTCTGATGAAAATAACGATAATATGCAACTAACAGTTGAATATGATCTGTTTTCTGGTCTATACTTAATAGGTAACTATGCAATTAAAATTAATTTTTATCGTGAAACTTAAGAAATGATAAAAATTCAAATTGAAAGGACGTGCCATTAGTGGGTTTAGATGATTTTAAAGGTCAAAATAAAGACGAATTATCAATGATTGAAGTTGCCTTGGCAATTTTACAAGATAGTGGCAAAAGAATGGCTTTCGCCGACATCGTAAATGCTGTTCAAAATTATTTGGGCAAGAGCGATGAAGAAATTCGTGAAAAATTACCACAATTTTATACTGATATGAACACTGACGGCGAATTTATTTCGATGGGAGATAATGTATGGGCATTACGCTCATGGTTCCCATATGACTCAGTTGATGAAGAAGTAAATCACCCTGAAGACGAAGATGAAGAGGGAACTAATCGTAAGAAGCATCACAAGAAAGTTAATGCTTTTATTGCTGATAGCGATGATGATGACGTTATTGATTACGATGATGATGATCCTGAAGATGAGGACTTGGATGTCACTGATAGTGATGACGAAGATGATTACTCAGATGATGATGATTTAGATGATGCAGCTGATGACGACTTAGATGATGGTATTGAGGGTCAATTATCAGAACTTCATCAAAATGATCTTGACGATGATGATGAATAAAGTGCTTGACGGAAATAAATTTTCCCTTTAATATTTTGTATGGGCACTTTATGTGCATTTCATTTTAGCTCCCAAGCGGGAGCTTTTTTTGTTTTTCACGTTAATTAAATTTTTAAAGAGAGGAAGCACGCATGACTAAATATATTTTTGTTACTGGTGGAGTAGTTTCATCATTAGGTAAAGGAATTACTGCTTCTAGTTTAGGACGCTTATTAAAAAATCGTGGCTTAAAGGTTACAATGCAAAAATTTGATCCTTATATTAACATTGATCCCGGAACCATGAATCCATATCAACATGGTGAAGTTTTTGTAACTGATGATGGTACTGAAGCCGACCTTGATTTAGGACACTATGAACGAATTGTAGATGTTCGTACAAGTAAATATTCTAATGTTACAACTGGTAAAATCTATAAAGAAGTTCTTGAAAAAGAACGTCGCGGTGATTACCATGGTGCTACTGTACAAGTTATTCCACATATTACTGATGCAATTAAGAAAAAAATTATGCGTGCTGGTTTAACTACTGATTCAGATGTAGTAATTTCTGAAATTGGTGGTACTGTTGGTGATATTGAATCGACACCATTTATGGAAGCTATTCGCCAAATGCGTCGTGAAGTGGGAGAAGAAAATGTNATGTATATTCACTGTACATTAGTTCCTTANCTTCATGCAGCTCAAGAAATGAAAACTAAACCAACGCAACATTCTGTNGCNGAACTTAGAAGTATAGGTATTCAACCAAATATGTTAGTACTTCGTGCAGAAAAATCAGTTCCTCAAGAATTAAANAATAAGATCTCTACTTTTACTGATGTACCAGTAGATCGTATCATCGAATCAATTGATGAACCATCATTATTTGATGTACCACTTTCATTCCAAGAACAAGGAATGGATCAATTAGTATGTGATTATTTAGNTCTTGAAANTCCTAAGGCTGAAGCTGATATGGAANCATGGAAGAAGCTTGATGAACGCGCTAAGAATCTTGAACATACTACTAAGATCACTTTGGTTGGTAAATATGTTGAATTAGAAGATGCCTATATTTCTGTAACGGATGCTTTACAACATGCNGGTTACTTATACAACACTAAAATTGAAGTAAATAAGGTTCANGCTGAAGATATTACAGAAGATAATATTGCTGAAATCATGAAAGATTCNGATGGTTTAATTGTACCTGGTGGTTTTGGTACTCGTGGTCTAGAAGGAATGATTACTTCTATTAANTATGCACGTGAAAATGATATTCCNTTCTTNGGTATTTGTTTNGGNATGCAGATGGCTTCTGTTGAATTTGCNCGTAATGTATTGAATTTAGAAGATGCTAATAGTGCAGAAGCAGAACCAGATGCTAAGAATAATATTATTGATATTATGGATGATAAACGNGATATCGAAGATATTGGTGGAACTTTACGTTTAGGTTTATATCCTGCTGCTCTTAAGGCTGGTACTAAGACTCGTGCTGCTTANGATGATCAAGATGTGATTCAAGAACGTCACCGTCACCGTTTTGAATTTAANAATAAATATCGTGAAGACTTTGAAAAAGCAGGTATGGTATTTTCTGGNGTATCTCCTGATAANCGTTTGGTTGAAATTATCGAAATTCCTAAGAATAAATTCTTTATTGCTGCTCAATACCACCCAGAATTCCTTAGTCGTCCACAAAGACCTGAAGGTTTATTTAAAGCATTTATTGGTGCAGCAAGTGACTTGCCNGAATCAAANTTTGATTAATTATTAAAATTAGTTAACAAGAGGGATAAGAANCANTCTTCCTCTTGTTTTTTTACCTAATTTTCTATATTATATTGAATGATATATTTTGTGTATTACAACTAGATGAAGAGGATCGCTTCCCCAATGAAACAAATGATTATTCATGGTGGAAAGCCCTTAAAGGGCGACGTATGGATCGGTGGTGCAAAAAATTCAACAGTTGCATTAATTCCTGCGTCAATACTTTCGCGTACTCCAGTAACGCTTGAAGGAGTGCCAAGAATAGCGGACGTTGATAATTTAATGGATCTGCTAAGTGAAATGGACGTTAAATGTGACTTTCGTGAAACTACTTTGGAAATTGATCCGGAGCAAATTCANATGAGTCCACTTCCGGCAGGTAAAATTAAATCNCTTCGTGCGTCTTATTATTTTATGGGCGCTTTATTAGGACGTTTTGGAAAAGCTGTTGTCGGCTTTCCTGGTGGTGATGATATTGGACCTCGTCCAATTGATCAACATATTAAAGGCTTTGAGGCACTCGGTGCAACAGTAAAAAATGAAAATGATCAAATTATCATTACTGCACCAGANGATGGCTTAAAAGGCGCTACAATCGATTTAGCGATGCCATCAGTCGGTGCGACGATCAATATTATGTTNGCTGCTGTAACTGCAAANGGACAAACAATTATCAATAATGCTGCTAAAGAGCCGGAAATTATTGATTTGGCTACCTTTTTAAATAATATGGGTGCAGTAATACGTGGAACAGGAACTGAAAGTATTCGTATTGAAGGTGTGGATCGCTTAGAGTCTAAAGCACCACATACTATTATTCCNGATCGAATTGAAGCGGGTACTTATATTGCGTTGGCCGCTACTGTAGGAAATGGAATTCGAATTCATAATATTATTGANGAACACCTAGATAGTTATTTAGCTAAAGTAGAAGAAATGGGTGTAGTAACTCAAGTTGATGAGGATTCACTTTATGTTTATCCAGCGGGTGATTTAAAGATGATCCAAATCAAAACAGATCCTTATCCTGGATTTGCGACTGATTTACAACAACCTATTACACCATTACTTTTAAGTGCTAAATCAGGTGAGGGTATTATTAGTGATACCATTTATCCTAAACGAGTAGGGCATATTCCAGAATTACAAAAAATGGGTGCCGATATTCGAGTAGAAGATAATTTTATTTTGATTCATCCAACTCCTAAATTAAAGGGGGCTAATGTTTCAGCCGGAGAAATACGTGCAGGTGCTTGCCTAATGATTGCAGGCTTAATGGCGGAAGGTGAAACCGTTATTTCCAATGCAGGTAACATTTTGCGTGGTTATGATCGTGTAGAAGAAAAAATNAAAAAACTCGGTGGGGATATTTCAGTAATNGATGCTGAATAAATAATNACTNTAAANGGAGCTGATTGATTATGGCTGCTGCAACCAAAGAACAATATCAATTATTAGTAGCGCAGGCAAAGGCCTTGATTGCCGGCGAAGAGGATTGGATTGCGAATACAGCTAATCTATCGGCCCTTTTGTTTAATAATTTAAATCAAATTAATTTTGCNGGTGTTTATCGTATCAAAAATGGTGAACTAATTTTAGGNCCCTTCCAAGGGCAGCCGGCTTGTGTCCATATTCAAATTGGTAAGGGAGTTTGTGGGACAGTTGCTAAAAATTTAAAGAGTGAAATTGTACCAAATGTTCATCAGTTTTCTGGTCACATTGCCTGTGATAGTAAGACTAATTCAGAAATTGTATTACCAATTTTTGATACAACCGATAATTTGTGGGGTGTATTTGATTTTGATTCTCCCCAATTAGATAATTTTGATGAATTAGATGAAAAATATTTAAGCGAGATTGCAAATAATATTTTTCAACCACAAAATTAATAATTATAAAGCCAAAAAATAGGACTAGCAGTTGCTAGTCCTATTTTATTTACTTTCGACTTTAATAACTTCACCACTAGAGTATGAATGAAGTTTACCATTACTTTTTACTACTAATTCACCTTGATTATTGATATCCTTGGCTAAACCGTGAATTTCTTTTTTACCAATTTTTAGGGTGACTTTTTTATTAAGAGTACATGATAAACGGCGATATTCAGGTAAAAAATCACCTGGATCATAGGTTATAATGGCATTATTTGCTGCATCAATTAGAGATCTAATTAGTTCTATGCGGTTAAATTCATGCTTAGTGATTGAACCCGCTTTTGATTGTAATTCTTGGGGAAAAGATTGAGTTGAAATATTAATACCAATACCAATAATTAATCCTTTAGAAGAAAATTCAGTTAAAATTCCGCCAACTTTTTTATTATTTAAATAAATATCGTTTACCCATTTAAGTTGTAAAGTGATAAGAGGGAAAAAGATGTTAAGTGTGTTAACGAGGGCAGTAGCGATAGCTGGTGTGAGAAGCTCTGACTTTTCTGGATTAAGATTAAAGTTTGGAATGGCAATACTGAAATATACTCCGGTATTGGCCGGAGCATAAAAGCTACGACCTTGTTTTCCATAGCCATTAGTTTGACTATTGGCTACAAAGGCGGCCTTATCTAGATGTTGTTTTAAATAATTACGGGCTAAATCCTGAGTAGAAGTTACCTGTTCGAAAGTAAATATTTTCATTATCTTAAGTGCACACCCTTATCAACAAAGATCACATCACCAGTTACGCCACTAGCTAAGTTACTCATTAAGAAGGCACAGGTATTACCTACTTCTTCTTGAGTAACATTTACGCCATCGACTGTTTGACTTTCTGATTCTTTGATTAAGGCAGAGTGGCCCTTAATTCCTGAAACTGCCAAGGTCCGCATTGCACCAGCAGAGATTGCATTGACGCGGATACCATCGCTACCTAGATCACGAGCTAGATAGCGAGTGGCCGATTCAAGGGCGGCCTTGGCAATGCCCATAGTATTGTAATTAGGAAGGGCTCGAGTTGAACCCATGTAAGTTAGAGTTACAATACTGGCTGGGTTATTTAAAATTTTTACTCCTTCTTTGGCTACAGCCAAAAGAGAGTAAGAAGAAATATCTAGGGCTTGTTCAAAACCCTCACGGGTAGAGTTTAAAATTGAACCACCTAATTCTTCTTTTTTAGCAAAAGCAATAGCATGAACAATACCATCAATTTTGCCAAAACGATCGCTGATAGTTGCAAAAGCGTTAGCAATGCTTGTGTCACTTGCTACATCACATTCAATTAGACGATTTTCATCACGAACTAATTTATCAATGAACTTTTTCATACGATCATTTTGATAAGTATAAATAATCTCAGCGCCTTGTTTTTCCATTGCTTGAGCACACCCCCAAGCAATGGAACGATTATTAGCAACACCCATTACTAAAATTTTTTTACCATCTAAAATACCAGACATTATATTCTCCTAAAATTTTCTAAAACGAGCATAGCGTTTATCTAATAATTCCTGGGTTGATAACTTTTCTAGAGCAGGAATTTGTTCTTGTAAAACTTGATCAATATTTTGTATAACTTTTTCATGATTTTCGGGCTCTTTAATAATCCCCTCGATCACTTTTTGTTTTAATAAGTCTTTCGGTGTAAGTTTCATTACTTCGGCTGCTTCACTAGTTTTGCTAGCATCTTTCCAAAGAATAGAAGCAAAACCTTCGGGTGAAAGTACGGTATACATTGAGTCTTCAAGCATCCAAACTTGATCACCACAAGCAAGCCCAAGTGCACCACCAGAACCACCTTCACCATAAAAAATTGAAATAATGGGAGTAGGTAATTGACTCATTTTTAGTAAATTTTGAGCAATTGCTTGACCTTGACCATTTTCTTCAGCGCTTTTACCAGGAAAAGCACCAGCAGTATCGACAAACAAAATTACTGGTCGATGAAACTTAGCCGCATTAGTAGCTAAACGGAGGACTTTACGATAACCAGCCGGTTCAGATTGACCAAAGTGCTTTTTCATTCTTTCTTCAAGGCTTTTGCCGCGACTAGTAGTAATTACAGTAACAGGGTGGNCGTGAAANGTAGCTAAGCCACCAACAATGGCNGGATCATCACNNTGNAATCCNTCGCCATGAAGTTCNAANAAGTNTTCAAANANTTGNTNTCTGATTTCTTGATCAGAAATATGAGCTTGAGAACGAGCAGCCTTAACTACATCCATTGCTGATTTAGTCATTTATTTGACCTCCGTTCTTTAATANCCAAGCAAGAGTTTGTTTTTCGTCTTGCCGTTTAACAATATGATCAATAAAACCATGNTTNAANACATTTTCTGCNCTTTGAAGATCNGCNGAAATCTTTTCATGAATAGTTTGTTCAATTACNCGTCTNCCGGCAAAACCNACNAANGCATGAGGNTCNGCCANAGTTATATCNCCTTCACTAGCAAAACTGGCGGTAACACCACCNGTAGTTGGATCAGTCAAAACTACAATATAAAGTANTCCTGCAGCACTATGTCTAGCCACGGCATTTGAAACTTTAGCCATTTGCATTAAAGAAAGAATTCCTTCTTGCATCCTTGCGCCACCAGAAGCAGTAAAAAGTACAACTGGNAATGTGTTTTGGGTTGCTTTTTCAAATAAACGAGTNAGTTTTTCACCAGTCATTTGGCCGAGNGANCCCATNATAAAAGTAGGATCCATAATTCCTAANGCAAAGTCAGTTTGNTTAATTGTAGCCTTACCAGTTAAAACTGATTCATTAAGTTTACTAGCCTTTTTAGCCTTAGCAATTTTCTGTTCATAATTAGGAAAGTTTAAGGGATCAGAAGGNTCAATGTCAGCATCCCATTCAGTAAAGCTATCAACCAGCCAAGGNAGCCGTTTNCGAGCGGCAATACGAAAACCATAATCACAATTTGGACAAGTAGCATATTCATCTAAGNTATCCGCAAATATTTCAGTATGGCATTTAGGGCAGTTAAAAATTAAACCATCAGGAACTTTATCATCGGCTANTTTATCCGCNTTGATATGGGTTTGACTNGGAGTATTNTCATGCTGAAATAGTTTCATTTGCCTGCTCCTTCCATTTTGGTAAGAATGTTGTTTCTAGGTAAGTGTTGGTAAAATTACCTTTAATAAATCCTGGATCTTCCAGAATAGCTAAGTGGAATTGCTGATTAGTTGTGATTCCATGTAAAACCATTTCTTGAAGTAATCGTTTCATCTTAGCAATCGCTTCNGCTCGGGTATTACCAAAAGCAACTACTTTAGCAATCATCGAATCATAAAATGGAGAAATTTGTTGCCCTTGATAAAGGGCAGTGTCAATGCGCATACCCGGGTTACCGATTGGTAAATAGAGATAATCTACTTTACCAACTGATGGCATAAAGTTATTACTTGCATCTTCNGCATTAATACGACATTCAATGGCGTGACCTTTAGGTTTTAAATCAGCTTGACTAAAAGGCAGCTTTTCACCAGCAGCAACTTGAATTTGGGCTTTGACTAAATCTACACCGGTTACCATTTCTGTAACTGTGTGTTCAACCTGAATTCTGGTATTCATTTCCATGAAGTAAAAGTTATGATTTTGATCCATTAAGAATTCAATTGTTCCTGTATTAACATAATTAGCTGCTTTGGCGGCATTAACAGCAATTTCTCCTAAATGGGCACGTTCTTGCTCGCTAATTAAGTCACAAGGACTTTCTTCCATTACTTTTTGCTTATTTCTTTGTAATGAACAGTCGCGTTCAGGGAAATAGACAGTATTGCCAAAACTGTCTCTAAAGATTTGAACCTCAATATGCTTAACGTTTTGCATGACTTTTTCTAGATACATGCGATCATCACCAAAGTCGGATTTAGCTTCGGCTTGGGCCGAAGCTAAGGCATCAGCCATTTCACTTGCTTTGGTCACTTGACGAATACCTTTACCGCCACCACCAGCAGCAGCCTTTAATAGGACGGGATAACCGATTTTATCGGCAAGTTCTTCTGCTTCTTTGGCTGAAGTAATAAANCCTTTACTACCAGGAGTGACAGGAACATTGTGTGCCATCATTGTTTGACGAGCATGTTCTTTGTTTCCCATTTTGTCGATTGTTTCAGCATCTGGCCCAATAAAGGTCAAACCACATCGAGTACACATTTTGGCAAATTCNGCATTCTCTGATAAAAAACCATANCCTGGATGAATAGCTTCAGCACCAGTACCAACTGCAGCTGCTAAAATATTTTTAATATTTAAATAGGAATCNCCAGGTTGGGGGCCACCAACACAAACTGCTTCATCAGCCAATTGAACGTGGAGGCTTTCACGATCGGCAGTTGAATAGATAGCAACTGTTTTAATTCCCATTTCTTTAAGTGAGCGAATAATGCGTACGGCTATTTCGCCACGATTTGCAATTAAAACTTTTTTAAACATAAATCTTCACCTAACCAATCATAAAAGTTAACTCAGCTTCAGCGATTTTTTGATCATCAATTTTAGCAATACCTTTCCCAAGGCCAATATTGCGTTTAATTTTGGTTAATTCAGTAGTTAAAATTAACTGATCACCTGGACATGCTTGACCAAAAAATTCAGCCTTTTGAATNCCACCAAAATAAGCTGTTTTTCCTTTAAAATCCTCCATGCTTAATAAAGCGACCGCACCTGTTTGGGCCATCGCCTCAATAATTAGTGGGGAAGGAAAAACTGGATTGGTAGTAGAACTGGCCTTAACAAAAGTTTCATTATTTGAAACACTGTGAATTGCTTTGGCACTTTGACCTGGAGTTAAATCTAATACTTTATCGATTAAAAGCATGGGGTAACGGTGAGGAATAATTTTTTCTATTTCCGCAGTACCTAATTGAGTCATTTTAATCTTCCTTAACTGANATTAGTGGTTGGTCTACTTCAACCAAATCTTCATTATCAACATTAATAGCTGTCACAGTGCCAGTAATTTTACTTTTTACTTCGGTCATCATTTTCATGGCTTCTATTACACAAACTGTGTCACCGGCCTTAATATGGTCACCAACTTTAACATAAGGTGGTTGATCAGGTTTAGCTTGTAAGTAAACCACACCTACAATTGGTGCCTTAATAGCTGCATCATTTTCAGTAGTAGGAGTTTGTTTTTCACTTACCGTTTTAGCTGGAGTAGTTTCAGTAGATGGGTTAGTATTTTCTTTATTTACCGAAACGGCATTATTCTTTTTATTNTTACTCAAATAGAGGTGAAAATCGCCGTCATCTATTTTTAGTTCACGGACATTTGAATCTTCAAATTGATCCATTAAGTTTTGAATATCNTTTAATTCCATTATTCTTCACTCCATTTCTTAAAGGCNAATACGGCATTATGACCACCAAAGCCAAAGGAATTTGATAANGCGTAAGTAGTATTAGTCTTTTGATTATTTTGATTGACCAAGGTAACGTTACATTCGGGATCTTGGTTGAAGACACCAACATTCATTGGCAANTTACCTTCNTTAAGNCTAGCCATNGTAATAACGGCTTCAATTGCACCTGCGGCTCCTAAAAGNTGACCAGTCATTCCCTTAGTTGATGAAACTAGAACGTGGCTATCTTCACCAAAGAGATTATTAATAGCNTTTGCCTCACCTGAATCATTAGCATGAGTAGCAGTACCATGAGCATTAATGTAGCCAACGTCACTTGGAGAAATTTGTGCTTCTTTCATAGCCATATCCATGGCNCGAATCGCACCTTTTCCTTCTGGATCAGGAGAGGTGATATGGTAGGCATCGCTGGTAGTACCATAACCAACAACTTCACCGAGAATNTTTGCATTACGAGCNTTAGCATGATCAAGACTTTCAAGAATCATGGCACCAGCACCTTCACCTAGTACAAAACCATTTCGATCTTTGTCAAAGGGGAGGGATGCATGTTTAGGATCTGTACTTTGTGATAGGGCTGTCAAAGCTGCAAAACCGGCAATGGCTGTTTCATTGACTGTGGCTTCAGATCCNCCAGCTATCATTACTTGGGCACGACCTTCTTTGATTTGACGATANGCNTCGCCAATACTGTTGGTTCCTGTAGCACAAGCAGTAGCAATAGAAGTAGAAATATTTTGTGCATTGAAACGAATTGAAATATTACCGGCCGCCATATTAGAAATGGCCATTGGAATAAAGAATGGTGACACACGACGTGGGCCTTTTTCATGCATTCTAAGTACTTGATCTTGAATAGTAGTTAAACCACCGATACCTGAGCCATAAATAACCCCAAGGTCTTCAGGCTTAGTATTTTCTTCAGTAATACCTGCCATTTCCATAGCTTCAGCTGCAGTTTGCATCGCATATTGAGAATATAAATCCATGCGGCGTGCTTCTTTTTTACCGACATAATCTTTGGGATCAAAATCATCAATTTCTCCAGCTACAGTGATCCCAGTTTCTGAAGCATCAAACTTAGTAATTGGTTTAATGCCAATTTTTCCAGCTAAACTGTTATTTACAAAATTTTGATAACCATTTCCGTTAGGAGCAATTGCTCCCATTCCAGTAATAACAACTCTTTGCATAATATCTCCTACATTGTCATTCCGCCATCAACTACGATATTTTGCCCTGTAATATAGTCATTTTGGGCCAAAAAAATAGCAGTTTGTGCCACTTCGTCTGGATTACCAAAACGTTTAAGTGGTATCTGCTCTAAAATATTTTTTTGTACACGTTCAGAAAGGGCGGCAGTCATTTGCGTATCAATCATTCCGGGAGCAATAGAATTAACCCGAATATTGCGCATTGCACCTTCGCGAGCAATTGATTTAGTTAAACCAATTAAACCTGCTTTTGCCGCTGCATAATTTGCTTGCCCCGCATTACCGTGGATTCCGACTACAGAGGATAAATTAATAATTGATCCTGTTCGTCTCTTATTCATCTTTTTAATAATGTGTTTACTTAAAAAGAAGGGAACTTTTAAATCTAAATCAATTACTTGATCAAAGTCATTCTCTTTCATTCCAATAAACATCTTGTCACGGTTTAAACCGGCATTATTAACTAAGACATCAATTTGCCCATAAATACTCCAAGCCTCTTCAGTAAAATCTTTAAGATCAGTATTTGCCAAATCAGCTTGTAAGTAATGGTAATCAGCAGAAATTTTATTTAAATTATCTGCTAATTCAGCAGGTAATTCTTTGCGACCATTTAATAAAACTTTAGCGCCATGTTTAGCAAACTCTAAGGCCATTGCACTGCCAATACCATGGGTTGAGCCGGTGATTAAAACTACTTTATCCTTTAATTCCATTTTCTTCCTCAATGAATTCTTGATATTCGTTATAGGTACCAATACGATAATTGTTTAAGGAGCGATCAATTTGTTTAGCAAAACTAGATAAAGTTTTGCCTGGACCAACTTCTAAAGTTGCTGAAATATTATTGTGATCAATCAAATATTGTAGACAATCACCAAAATGAGTAGGGACTGCTAATTGCTTTTCCATAATTTGTGCCCAATCATTGGTAAAAGGTTGACTAGTAGTATTAGAAATAACTGGTATTTTAGTTGAATTAAAAGTTACATCCTTTAACCGTTCATGCATCTTTTGACTAGCTGTATTAAAGAGTGGAGTATGAAAAGCACCATTGACATTTAATGTAATAGCGCGATGAGCAGCATTATTTGCTTTGATTTCTTCACTAGCAAGGGTAACAGCATTTTTTTCTCCACCAATAACTACTTGTTTGGGTGAATTAAAATTAGAAAAGTAAACTTTTTGTCCCTCATTTTGTAGCTTAGTCAAGATAGCTTTAACTTTATCTAAATCTGGTTTAATTAAAGCTGCCATAGCATTATCAATTTTGTCAGCATCAGCTTGCATATAAGTTGCACGATCATTTACAAGACTAATCGTATTGTCTAAATCTAACGCACCACTTGCAGCCATGGCACCATATTCACCAAGTGATAACCCGACCATGCCACCAATGTTGAGGTTAGGTAAATCACGCATTAACATACGAAAGATACCNATCTCAAAAGCAACTAAAGCTGGTTGNACATGGATGGTTTTAGTTAATTCATTATTTTTGCTGGCAAAAATAGCCTCAATATCTTGTTTACTAGCTTCACTAGCTAGCTCAATTGTTTCTTTAAATAATGGATCAACTAAAAAATCCAATCCCATGCCAGGTTTTTGTGCACCTTGACCACTAAAAAGAATTCCAAAATTCATTATTTTTGTTTGTCCATTTCTGCACTAACAAAATCAACTAAATCGCCAATGGTTACAATGCTGTCATCAGGATCAAGTTCAATGTCGTATTTATCTTCTAATTCATTTAAAATTTCAAATAAATCTAAGCTATCAGCATCTAAATCTTCCTTGATGTTAGTAGTTAAAGTGATCTTNTCAGGTTCAACATCTAATTCATCGTTAGCAACAGTTTGTACATCTTTTAAAATTTCTTCTTTTGTCATTTTTATCTTTCCTTTTCTATTTATAATTTGAATTCTAATATTTGAAAATTATGGTAGCGCAAGTTAGTCCACCACCAAATCCACTTAAGGCAAAGGTATCTCCTTTTTTAATAATGCCTTTTTCTACACATTCTGCTAGTAAAATTGCTTCACTGGCAGCAGCCGTATTTCCATATTCACTAATGTTCATCGGAAATTTATCAAGGGGTTGTTTTAATCGCTTAGCTACATGCTCAATAATNCGACTATTGGCCTGATGAAGTAAAAAGTGATCGACTTGATTTAGTTCAAGATTAGCCTGCCTGCAAGCAGCTTGAATTGATCGNGGTACTTCATGAGTAGCAAAACGATAAACTTCCCGGCCATTCATCTGGAANGGAGTATAAGAAAAAGTATTATCTTTTAAAACCCCATTAGTTTTAGTATGACCGGCAGTTAATTGATTACCTAATTCACCAAAAGTACGTAAGTCTTGNCCTAGAAAATGCTTTTCAGCTCTAGTTTCTAAGATTACACCACCGGCACCATCACCAAATAAAACAGCAGTTGANCGATCATGCCAATCAAGCAATTTTGATAAAACTTCGGCTCCGATNACTAATGCTTTATGCCAGTTATTAGCTAATAACATCGAACGAGCAACGGATAAGGCATAGGAAAATCCAGAACAGGCTGCTGAAAGATCAAAAGCAACAGCTTGTTGAGCTCCTAGTTTACCTTGAATTTGTGCACTAACACTGGGAGTTAAATAATCTGGTGACATAGTAGCTANGATAATTAAATCTANATCAGNANCTGNCCAAGANACTTGGTTAAGTAANTTCTTTCCANCTTCTAAAGCTANCTCNGAAGTGTTTTNATCATTGCTAAGATGACGTGTTTCAATCCCAGTTCGTTTACGAATCCATTCATCTGANGTATCCATTATNTTACTNAGTTGNTTATTAGTAACTANNTGACTNGGCCNCGACTTTACTNGTNGCGGTAATTGTCACATCATTCACGGGTACNTTCAGTCCTATCTTTNTGCNAAATAATGTNTGANTTATATTTAGNNTATCNAATAATTAGTNATTCAAACTATTNGATANTCAAATTATATTACTCAAATTTATTATGTCAATTAAAAAGAGAATTTGTAAAAATAATTGTTTAATTAAAAGGTCAATAATTTCAAAGCGTCTCAAGAAGGCAGTAAAATTATCGAGAGAGAATAATTAGAAAAAGGAGCTTAAGTAATGTTTTATGAATATGCACCAGATATGAAGTTACATTATGAAACTAAAGGTGGAGGAAAACCCGTTTTATTAATTCATGGTTTGGGATGCGATATTAATTTAATGACCAGTGCGTTTGAACCAATTTTTAAAAAAGAAGATCAAGCGTATGAACGTATTTATATTGATCTACCGGGAATGGGAAAATCTAGTCATACTTTAGCTTATGCCTCTTCAGATAAAATTTTGGCTATTTTAGAAGAATTTGTGGATAAGTTTATTGGACAAAATAATTTTCTATTAATTGGCCAATCTTATGGTGGATATCTAGCACAAGGTTTATTGGCACATTATAAGTTTCAAATTGATGGTGTTAATTTGTTATGTCCAATGGTAGTTCCAGATGCTCAGCAACGAAAAGTACCCCAAAAATATTTAAGTTTTGCAAATGAAGATTATTTGAGTAGTCTTGATACTCAAAAGGCAGACCAAATTTCTAATAATTTACTTGTGGCTAATCAAAAAACTGTAGAAAGGTGGGAAAAAGAAGTAATTTCTGGTATCAAAAGATCTAATAAAGAATTTTTAAAAGCTTTAAAAAAGAATTACAGTTTTATTGTAGATGTGGACGAAGTTATTAAAAATTTAGATTATGATAAACCTAGTTTAATAATGACAGGTAGACAAGATACGATTGTGGGTTATAAGGATCAATGGCATTTATTAAATATTTTACCTCGTGCATCATTTGCAGTATTAGATGCGACTGACCATAGTTTGCAAATTGAAGCACCCAATATATTTAATGCTTTAGTTCAAAATTGGTTAGAACGTTTAGTTAAATTTGCGTAGTTTGTTTGTATATCTGCTAAGAAGGTTAATAAATTGAAAAAATTACCACCAAAAGAAAAAATTCTTGAAGCTTACACTGCAATTGGAGATCATCATGTACAAATGGGTGAGGATGAAGCAAAAGTTCTCTCTTCCAATGTGGCAAAAAGATACACAGTGAAGTGGCAGGGAGATTTATATCAATCTAATGATAATGCTACTTATTGGCAAGGATATCCGGGCTATCCAATACTGGCGGTTTTAATGTTACAAGGACGATTACCATTTGATCCAAAACTAGCAAAGCATTTATCTAATATAAATTGGAATAAAGTTAATCAAGAATTTAAGCGTAATTATGTTGCAGCGGCAAAATATATTTTGACTAAAAAAGAATTAGATGTGGACAAAGTAATGCAAGAAGTGGATAACTGTTATGAAGTATTAACAAAATTGCCATTAGTAATTAAGCGTTGTGGTGTAAAAGTGGAAAAACTATCTAATGCTGATGATTAAATCTCTCTATAGCATATTTGAAAAAAGGGCCATGATATAATACATAAACAAAGAAGAACAATAAATATGAGTAAATTAAGAAAAGGTGAATTCATGGCTAAAACTAGATACTATGCAATTCGTAGAGGGAAAAAGACTGGGGTTTTTCAAGCACCTTGGAGTGAAGTCCAAAAATTAATTAGTGGTTATCCCGGAGCAGAATATAAAGGCTTTGATACTAAGGCTGAGGCAGAAGAGTTTTTTAAAGGCGAAAGTGGTCGTAATTTAGCAGGAAAAAATATAAATGAAATTAATCAGGAAATTAATACCTCACTTAGAGATCTCGCCGAGTCAAGCACGATGATTTTTACTGATGGAAGTTTTAATAAAAAAACCAACGTTGCGGGTTGGGGAATGGTAGCCTTGTATAAACAAGATGGTCAAATCAAAAAAATTCATGCTAATGGTCCAATAAAGAATATTAAAAATGTTGAAACACGTAATGTAATTGGNGAACTTAAGGCNGCTGGTCATGCAGTGAATTGGGCNCTTGAGCATGGTTATCAAAAAGTAACAATTTATCATGATTATCTTGGAGTTTCAGCGTGGCCGACAGGTACTTGGAAANCTAAANTGCCCCTTACTCAAAAATATGCTCAATTTATTCAAGACAGGCAAAAAGAAATAAAAATCGAATTTGTTCATGTTCCTGCCCATACTAATGTTACTTATAATGAAGAAGTTGATAAGGTTGCCAAAGAAGGTGCAGGTGTACTTTAAGTGAAAAAGTAGAGCTGAGTTTGATTAAATGTAAAAAGTTTTAAAGATATAAATTATAAATATTAAGAAGGGTTTGATTTTACTAGTAATAGAAATCAAACCCTTTATTTTTATTATTAGATTGATAATTTACTTATAGAGTATTAAATTTCACTATATGAAATTTTTACGCTAGTTTTTTGAAAAAAGAGAATTCAGATTATGATGTTTCTGAAAGGTGAAAAGTTCCATGGAAAATAAATATCTCCTTTCTACTTTAGTTAGAGCAAAGAAAATTTTAGATTTTGTAAAAAAAAGAAAAACAGTTACGTTAAATGAAGTAAAAAAAGAATTTAATTTAAATTCAACTACAGCTTTTAGATTACTCTATTCACTGACAGAATTAGATTTTTTAGTGAAGAATGATAGAAAATACTCGTTAAAGTCTCAGGTTTTAGGAGTTGAGAATATTCAAGATATTAATTGGACTGTTGTTCCATTTTTAAAACCGATAGTTGATGAATATCAACTTAGTGCATATGTTGGAATTATATTTGAAAGTAGAATTGTAATCAGTCAAGTTATTCCTACTGAGAAGCACCCTGAAGATTATCAACGACTAGGAGAAAGTTTACCTTTAAATACCACTGCAATGGGTAAATGTGCCTTGGCCTTTTCGTCATTGAGTCAACAACGAGATACATTTGCAAAAAGTAATTTTGAATCCAAAACCGTAAATACCTTAACCGATCCCTTATCATTAGTCAGTGCCTTAAAAGTTATTCGCAAGCAGGGTTATGCCTTGGATGATGAAGAGAAAGAAATGCAGTTTAGGTGTTTGTCAGTTCCTTTATGTAAAAATAATGAATTGGTTGCGGTTCTTGGATTGTCAGGTACTTTATCAGAATTAAAAAGATCTAATATCAGTAAACTTGTAAAAAGTTTAAAGCAAGTTGGTAAAGAAATTGAATTAAATTTATTGGAATAGTTTTTTAGGAGAAAAGATAAATTATGTTAAATCAAAAAAATACTGCTTTATTAATTATTGATATGCAAAATGATAATATGTCGCTTGGCGGAAAATCGGAAAAGTCAGGGGCAGTTGAACATGCTAAAAAACAGAATATTGTTAAGCATATTAGTCAATTAATTGAAAAGGCACATTCATTGAAGATTCCAGTTATCCATAATCAATTTATAGTAAGTAAGGAAGCTAAAGAAGTCGGTGATAATGCACCTATTTTTAAAAGTATTAAGGAGATTGGAAGTGTTGTTGAAGGTAGTTGGGGTGCAGCAACCGTAGATGGCATTGAAATTAGTCCTGATGATTTTGTATTAAAAAGAACTCGTATGAGTGCATTTAATGGTACACAACTCGATATTATTTTAAAAAATCTTGGAGTTGAAAATATCATTGTGACTGGTGTATGGACCAATATGGCAGTTGAACATACAGCAAGAGACGGAGCTGATTATGGATACCAGGTAGTAATCGTAACTGATGGAACAGCTACGATTAGTGATGAATGGCAAAATGCAGCAATAAATTATGCAATGAATAATATTGCAACAAAAAAATCTACTGCAGAAATTTTAAAAGAATTAAATTAAGAGGAANAAATTATGTCAAAAACAGTTGTAATTACGGGAGCAGCCTCAGGAATGGGACTGAGTGATACGCANAAGTTTCTAGAAAATAATTGGAATGTTGTAATGGCCGATTTTGATGAAAAAAATGGCAGTAAAGTTGCAACAGAGCTTCAAAAAGAATTTCCAAAGGTAAAAGTTTTATTCCAAAAAGTAGACGTTTCTGATGAAAATTCTGTGCAAACTTTAGCAGATGCGGTTTTGGAAAACTTTGATAGCGTAGATAATATTATTAATAATGCAGGTGTATTTGCAAAAGGTGCGCTCCACGAACTAGATAGTAAAACTTGGGATAGAGTGATGGAAATAGATGTAAAATCTATTTTTCTTATGACAAAAGCATTTATTCCGACAATGATTAAACAAGGTNAAGGTGTAATTACTAATATTGCATCAGTTTCAGGATTAATGGGAGATTACAATATGGCAGTTTATAGCGCTGCTAAAGGAGCTGTTGTAAACCTGGTTAGATCAATGGCCTTAGATTATGGAAAATATGGAATTAGAGTAAATAATATTGCACCTGGTCCAACCAATACTGCTATGTTTCAAAAAAATCCTCAAGATATTATTGATAAATTCAATAATTCTAGTCCATTAGGCCATGTTGTTCAGCCAGAAGATATTGCCAATATGGCCTATTTTTTAGCTAGTGATCAAGCTAAATCAATTACTGGGCAAAACATTCAAGTAACTGCTGGTTTTGGAATTTATTCGGGGCAGCCTATTCAATAAATTATCGTAATTAAGAGTGCTTTTAATTGAAATAATAAAAAATGATTGATTTTCCACGTAAATCGCGCGGATAATCAATCATTTTTAGTATATTTTTTAAACGTGAATTTTTTCATGAGGTGTAAGTGCTACATGAATCAAATGTAAAGTATTAATTAAAACAACCACAAAACTAGTAATTACAATTACAGGGAAATCTGGCACGATCAGACATAAGGCAAAACCAAGCAAAGTGGAAACTGAGAAAATTCCAATTGTTAGTTTTGAAAGTTTAAATTCTTTTTTGTTGTAGCGAGTTGATAAAGCAAGGCCAAAGTAAAAAAGTAAGATTCCACCAAATAAACAACTTACTGCAAACCAAGAAAGAGCTTCTTGCTCATGAATAAATTTAAGGCTGACAGTAATTAAACTGATTCCAAAAATAATAAAGTAGTGCAAATAAATTAGCAAACTGCTGGTTGCATCTGGTTGATCTTCTTGCACAATCCAATCAAATTGCAGGACATAAGTTAAAAATAGTAATGCAACCATGATAAAGAGAAGGACTGAATAAGCGGAAAGAGTGTGTGGGCGGAAATAGTCCGCAATTCCAATAATTGTTTCCCCAAAAATTACAATTACCAAAAGATTTAATCTTTCCAAAAAGTGAGGAAAAATAATGGGATGCTGACGCGTAATNTCATTCATTAATAAGGGCATCAGCCAACTTAACCCTAGACCAATAATTGCNATAANAAAACCAACNAGATTATCTAAAATNCCNCCAATTACTAAACAAAGTGCTCTAAAGATNANGAAACCAAANTAAGTTTTGGTAATTTTTTTATCAATCTCAGTTTTAACTTGAAAATANGTAATTAGGTAGTGCAGAGCAAGTGTNGTTGATAAGCAACCTGCCGAAATGAAAAGCACACGCATTTCAGTGAGGTTATTAGTATCAAAAGAATTTGACATGAAGAGNACAATCATCATATCTACAAAATAAAAGGCAATATCTAGCCAAGATGAATGCCCATAGCGATTTGTAAAAACTGTTTGCACCATCCAGGAACTNATAAAAATTAGGACAATAATNACAAAAAGTCCAAATGAAATGGGATTAACTAAGCCATGATCTAGGTGGTGCATAATTTCGGTAGTTTTGGAAATCATGTAGACAAAAACTAAATCATAGAACAAGGCAATTTTAGAAACCTTTTTTTCAGGTAAATGATTTAACATAAAAATTTAACCAACTTTCTAGATTATTACCTCTCAATTCTAACATTAATCAATAGAAGAAAAGTTTCTTAAAAGTTATTACTAATTATAAGTAAGTGATATAATTGAATTAATAATTAGAAAGGGGGCAATTAGATGCAAGAACTTAAAATAGGTGTTTTGAATTTGATGCATGACAAGGTTGATACACAAAAGCGGTTNAAGAAAGTTTTTGCGGAAACNGGNATTCCAGTAAAGTTAGAATTCTTTTATCCNNANACNAAGTATCAANATCGNAGTGTNCCNAAAGAAGTNGCAGAAATTTCACAGCCACTAAATTTGAAGAAAATTAAAGATTTTGATGGCTTTATTATTACTGGTTCACCAATTGAACATTTAGATTTTGAAGATGTGACTTACATTGAAGAAATTCGATGTTTGCTTACAGAATTGGATCAAAACCACGTGCAGCAACTATACCTATGTTGGGGTGCAATGGCAGCTTTGAATTATTTTTATGGTATTAAAAAATTGCAGCTGCCGAAAAAGATTTTTGGAATTTATCCTAATCAAATTGTGCAGCCGCATACTTTATTAAAAGACTTACCAAATAGCTTTTTAGCCCCACATGCACGTTATGCGGAAATGGATCGCCTGCAAATCGCNCAAGATTCACGATTGCAAATTAATAGTTTGACTGATAGCAAGCATTTACTATTGGTAACTTCACCACCATTTCCAGAGCGGACTTTTCTTTTTGCACATTTAGAGTATGGNCAAAATGCCCTCTTGAAAGAATATAAAAGAGAAGTCGCTGCCCATCCAGAAAAACATTATCAAAAACCAGAAAATTATTTTTCACGTGAAACACCAAATATTCCAGAATTTAAATGGGAAGATACCCAAAAAATATTTTTTAGAAATTGGTTGAAGAAATTAATTAAGGAGAAAAAATATGGCAACAATTTACAACTCAGTTACTGAATTAGTTGGAGACACTCCACTTTTGAAATTAAATAATATTAGTGATGACTCAATGGCAGATATTTATGTTAAGTTAGAGTCTAAAAATCCAGCAGGTTCCGTTAAAGATCGCATTGCTTTAGCAATGATTGAAAAGGCAGAACGCGAAGGTAAGATTAAGCCTGGTGATACTATTGTTGAACCAACCTCAGGAAATACAGGAATTGGATTGGCCAGCATGGGTGCTGCAAAGGGCTACAAGGTAATTATTGTAATGCCCGAAAGTATGAGTGTTGAAAGAAGAAAGCTGATGAAGGGCTATGGTGCAGAATTGATCTTAACTCCTGCTAGTGAAGGGATGAAAGGTTCAATTGCCAAGGCTGAAGAATTGGTCAAAGAACATGGTTACTTCATGCCAATGCAATTTGATAATCCAGAAAATCCTAACATCCACGAATTAACTACTGGCCCTGAAATTATTGGTGCTTTCCAAGGTTTGGGTAAAAAGATTGATGCTTTTGTAGCTGGTGTTGGTACTGGTGGTACCTTATCAGGAATTGGTCGTGCATTAAAGCAAGCAGATCCTGAAACTAAAGTTTACGCACTAGAGCCAGCTGAATCACCACTTTTGAAAGATGGTAAAACTGGTAAACACGGTATCCAAGGAATTTCTGCGGGATTCATTCCTAAGAATTTAGACCAAGAAATTTATGACGACATTGTGGAGATTTCTACTGATCGTGCGATGGAAGTTGCTCGTGAAGTTGGCCGTAAGGAAGGATTTTTACCAGGAATTTCAGCAGGTGCCAACATTGCCGGTGCAATTGAACTAGCTAAAAAATTGGGTAGTGGCCACAGTGTAGTAACTGTTGCGCCTGATGGCGGCGACCGCTACTTATCAACTGTATTGTTTGAAGGTTAAAAATTAAACAGGAAAAATCACTTAGAGGCTTATTCTAAGTGATTTTTTTGCGCTATAATTAGAAAGAATTATTTTTAATGGAGCTAGAAATTATGAAAATAGCAAAAAAAATTGGCTGGATTTTATTGGGAATTTTAGGAATACTGATAGTAATTGTGGCTGGCTATTTGGTATACATGCAGCTGCATTATTACCGCATCCCTGATAAGCAAAAACTCACCATTCACAATCCACAAAAAACAGAGCTTTCCTTAGATAAAAAGTATGTTGCAACAACTTATAATGTCGGCTTTGGTGCCTACAACCACAATTTTGATTTTTTCATGGATAAAGGTGAGCTGAAAAATGGTAAGAAGCTTCACGGTCATCGTGGAACGGCTGAATCTAAAGATTCCGTTATTCAAGCAACTGATGGAGTAATTGCCACTGAGAAAAAACAAGATCCCGATTTCATGTTTTTCCAAGAAATTGATACAAATTCAACCCGTAGTCATCACGTAAATCAAGTAAAAATGGTGACAAGTAATTTTGATAATTATGACAATGTCTTTGCCAATAATTTTCACTCGGCATTTTTAGCATGGCCTTTGTACGATCCCCATGGTAGTGTGCAATCTGGGCTGCTGAGCATGAGCAAGTACAAGATGAGTAGTGCAATTAGACGCCAGTATCCTGTTTCCAAAGCACTAATTGCAAAGTTCACTGATCTTGATCGTTGTTTTGTGGTGATGCATTTTCCTATCAAGGGTGGCAAAAATTTGGTAATGATTAATAGTCATATGTCAGCTTATGATAAGGGTGGAAAAATGCGTCAGGCCCAAATGAAGTTGATTTCTTCTGTCATGGAAAAAGAATATCAAGCAGGTAACTATGTAATTGTTGGTGGTGATTTTAACCATGCTTTGGGTAAGGACATGTTGACACATTTTTCACATCAAGAAAAAGTTCCTTCTTGGGTGTCGGTTCTTGATCAAAAAATGTTGCCTAAAGATTTCACGATGGTAAAGGCGCAGAATCGTAAAAAAATTGCGACTGATCGGGCAACAGATATGAAGTATGATCCCAAGGTTAACTACATGACAGTTTGTGATGGCTTCATTGTTTCCAAAAATATTTCCGCAAAAGCAGAAAATATTGATACTGATTTTCGCTATTCTGACCATAATCCTGTAAGACTAACTTTTGAATTAAAATGATGAAGAAAATTAGTGTATAATAATAGTCGAAATTTTTTAATAAGTAAGATAGATGAGAAATATGAAAGAAAAATTTACAAAGGTCTGCGTCTCAGAAAGCTTGGGATTTTAATCCCGAGATGAATGAGACTTCTTGGCAGACCGCCATTTAATATTTTTTTCCATTCCTTTAGTCATTTGATTCTTAATGTATTCTGCAACAATTTCTTTAGAAACATTCCCAATTGTTGCCATAAAAAAGCTTGGAGACCAAAGATGTCCACCCCAGAGTAACTTTTTATCTTCTGGAAATTTCTTAAACCATTCTCTAGCACTAACGCCCTTGAGTGATTTAACTGCT
>JAAVAW010000003.1 GCA_014803905.1 Lactobacillus sp.
ATTGTGAAGAGTTGAAGGAAGTGGTTTAATACCACGTTTAGCTCTTTCTTCTTCACTCATTTCGAAGACATTTGAAGTAATAGGTTCCATTGGCATCTTTTCTTGCTTAATTCCATCTAGTCCTGCCTTAAGTACAGCAGCCAATAATAAATATGGGTTAGCCATTGGGTCGGCCGAACGCATTTCCAAACGAGTTCCTACTTCATCAGCATCAGGAATACGAACAAGTGGTGAGCGGTTCTTAGTTGCCCAAGAAATGTAAACTGGAGCTTCATAACCTGGAATTAAACGCTTGTAAGAGTTAACAGTTGGATTAGCAATTGCAGTAATTGCACGTGCATGTTCCAAAATACCATTTAGGAAATATAAAGCGGTATCAGACAAATGGAATTTACCATTTTTATCATAAAATACATTTTTGCCATCTTTAAATAGTGACATGTTAGTGTGCATTCCATTACCAGCAGCACCTTCAAGCGGTTTAGCCATAAAGGTAGCTACTAAACCATGCTTGCGAGCAATAGTTCTTACAACCATCTTAAAAGTTTGCACGCGATCAGCAGTAGTTAGAGCATCGTCAAACTTAAAGTCTATTTCTTGTTGTCCTTCACCTACTTCGTGGTGGGCAGCCTCAACTTCAAAACCAATTTTTTCTAAAGTTTCCACAATATCACGGCGACATCTTGCACCTTCATCATCAGAAGTCATATCAAAATAGGAAGCGTGATCTGGAACTTCAGTGGTCCAATCACCATCTTCACCCATCTTAAATAAGTGGAATTCTGCTTCAAAACCAATGTCAAAAGTAGAAAAGCCCATATCTTTCATTTCTTTAACGACACGTTTTAAGTTATTACGAGGGTCTCCTTCAAAAGGTTCACCATTTGTCTTGTAAACATCACAAATCAAACGACCAATTTTGCCATCTTCAGTATCCCAAGGTAAGATCATCCAAGTTGAAAAATCAGGATGCAATACCATATCACTTTCTTCAATTCTGACGAAGCCCTCAATTGAAGATCCATCAAAACGAATATCATTAGTTAAAACTTTGTCTAATTGACTAGTAGGAACTTCAACACTTTTCATGGTTCCATTTACGTCAGTAAAAGCTAACCGTAAAAAACGAACGTCATTATCTTCAACGCTCTTTCTAATATCTTCAGCAGTAATTTCCTTACTCATTGTACACACCTATTCTAAAGGACTAATTCAAAATTGGTATAGTCCTTGAAAACATTTACTTTCTTTGTGCTAAGCACATTTAAACAATAGCAAAAGTAATTGGTATCGTCAATTAAATTAAAATTTTTTATAAATTAATTATTTTTACTATTCATTAAAATATAACACTTTTACTGCATTCGTAATAGCCAATTTGACATGAGCATAAGTTAAACCACCTTGCATGTAGACGACATATGGGGGGCGAATTGGGCCATCAGCGGAAAATTCTACCGTTGATCCTTCTACAAATGAACCGGCTGCCATGATAATTTTATCTTCATATCCGGGTTGCTCACTAGGAATTGGTGATACAAATGAATCAATTGGTGAATTGGCTTGTATTTGTTGCACAAATTGAATCATTTTATCTGGGTCATTAAAAATAATTGATTGAATTAAATCGGTTCTTGGTTCGTTCCATTTTGGTGAAACATCAGCACCCATTTTCTCTAAAAGAGCAGCACTATAAATTGCCCCTTTAATAGCACTTCCAGTAGTCGTTGGTGCCATAAAAAGTCCCTGATAAAAGTCGCGGTTATTATTCAGGGTTGCTCCTTCATCACGACCAATACCTGCTGCAGTTAATCTAAAAGCTGCATTTTCTACATATTCTTTTTTACCAACAATATAACCACCAATTTTAGCAAAACCACCACCAGCATTTTTAATTAAAGAGCCTGCCATTAAATCTGCACCATACTCAGTTGGTTCATGTTTTTCTGAAAATTCACCATAACAGTTATCGATAAAAACAATACTCTTTGGTGAAGCCTTTTTAACCATTTCAATCATTTTTTTAATTTTGGCTACAGTAAAACTTTGGCGGGGATCATAACCACGTGAACGTTGAATAACTACCATCTTGGGTTGATGCTGCGCTAGAAACTTTGGTGCTTTATCATAATCAACATCCCCATCTTTCAAAGGAATATAAGAAAATTTAACTCCGTATTGAGCTAAACTGCCCCGCTTATCACCAGCAATTCCAATTACTTCTTGCATGGTATCATAGGGCATCCCTGTTAGATAAGTTAATTCATCACCTGGAACTAAGTTACCAGCTATCGCAGTAGCTAAAGTATGGGTTCCAGAGACAAATTGCGACCGTACTAGAGCATCTTCTGTTTTAAAAATTTCAGCGTAGATCTCATCAAGTTTATCACGCCCTTCATCATTATTCCCATAACCAGTACTCCCCAAAAGATCACTTTCTGCTACTTGATGATCTTTAAAGGCCTGCAAAACTTTATTTTGGTTATATAAAACTTGCTCATCGATTTCTTTTAAACGTGGATCAATCATTTCATCCACATCTCTGACGATTTTTTGTAATTTATCTGGTAAATTATTCATTTAAAAATTCCTCTACTCGTTTGTCTATTTTGTCTTGATAATTTTTATCTTTTAAAGGATCAAACCATTCAACCGGTAATTGATGTTTAAAATAAGTAATTTGTCTTTTAGCATATCTACGTGAAACCTGCTTTAATTTGTCAATGGCCTCATCAAGGGTACTTTTATTTTCAAAATAAGGGAAAAATTCTTTGTAACCAATGGCTTGGATAGCTTGATGTTCTCTTTCCCTATTTTCAAAAACAAATTTTGCTTCATCTAGTAATCCAGCAGTCATCATTTTATCCACGCGTTGATTAATCCGTTCATAAATCAATTGTCGATCACTGTTTAAAGCAATAATTAATGCATCATAACGTGGCTCAATTTTTGCTTGTTGTTCACTAAACAATTTTCCTGTTCGTGATATGACGGTCAAAGCCCGCAAAGTTCTCCGCGAATTTTGAACAGGAATCTTAGCAGCGGCTCCCGGATCTTTATTATTTAATTCATCCCAAAGTTTTTGTGCACCATATTTTGTCAAAAATTCTTCCCACTTGGGATCTATACTCGTTTTATAGTTATCGTTTCCCCCTAACTGCATTTTATTAACCAAAGCATTAATATAAAAACCAGTTCCACCGACAACAATTGGTATATGGTCGTTAGCAATAATTTTGGTAATAGCTGCAGTTGCTTCATCAACAAAATCTTTTACCGAGTATTCTTCAAAAATTGATTTTTCATCTACTAAATAATGTTTTACTTGGGCTTGCTCACTCTTTGTTGGTTTTGCCGTACCAATTCCAACTTCTTGATAAATTTGCATCGAATCGCCAGAGATAATCTCACCATTTATTTCTTTAGCTAATTTCAATGCATATTCACTTTTTCCCACTGCTGTAGGACCTACAATAACTATTATTTTTTGCATTTTAATTCTACTCTTTTTATAATCATTAACTTAATTTTAACAAACAATCTTTTTAGATAGTAATTTATATTATTTACTTTCCTATATTCATAATTCTTTATTTCAAACTAACTTCCTGCTAGAATTAAAAGTGTAAAGAAAACAGTATATTAGGAGGCATAAATTATGGCAAAGAAATTTGGTGCTGGCGTAGCCACTGGTATTTTAGCAAGTCTTGGTGCACTTGCTGCAGGTGCAGTAGCCTACAAGAAGAAGGTTATTGATCCTGAAGTAGAACAAGAAAATAAGATGGAAGAAAATAGAATTAAGGCAAACAGAAAGAGTCATGTTTCTCACCAAGCCTAATTATTTTCTAAATTAATAAAAAAGGAAGTAGTTTTGAAACTACTTCCTTTTTTTGTGCTTAATATTTTGAAGCCTTAGTTTGACCCTTCCATTGATCAAATGGATCTTCTAACCAATATACTTGAGTATAACCATTCTTTTTTAAGATATTTGCTGCTCTTAAAGTTAAACCTTTAGCATCAGAATAAAGATACACTGGCAAATCAGGTCTAATTTCAGAATATTGGTACTTAAACATGGTCATTGGGATATTACGCGCACCCAAAATATGTTTCTTTTTAAACGGACCCTTTTCACGGACATCAATGATTTGTGCTTTACGTTTTCCTTCTTCAAATTCCTTTTGTGTTAAACGTCCGCCAACACGCTTTTCTTGAATCTTTTGCCAAAGCCAATTTAACGCAAAAGCTAAAATAATTATGATTAAAACAGTATTAATTATCCAAAAAATATTATTCATTAAGTGGCACGACTCCTCTTTTTATCTTTATATACCATAATAAGCTAATAACTTAATTTGTGCTACTTTCTTTTTTGACTTCATACTCATATTCATGACGCAAAATCAACTTTGCTCGCATATATTCTTTATCAGTTATTACACCTCGATGATGTAAATTATCTAATTCAAGCCCCATTAACTCAATATCCCATTTTCGTTTACCAACATGCACTAAAATATTAAATCGCTTTAATAATTGCTGGACATCATATAAATTTTTCAT
The DNA here is from genome assembly GCA_014803905.1 of Lactobacillus sp. Taxonomy (GTDB): domain Bacteria; phylum Bacillota; class Bacilli; order Lactobacillales; family Lactobacillaceae; genus Lactobacillus. Next base: position 4,564 of record JAAVAW010000003.1, read on the forward strand.
TATTTAGTGATCACCATTCCTGTCCGCAAACTCCAAACGGTATATAAAATTAGAATAACTAAACTAATTATTCTTAACTTAGTATGATATTTACGTAAATTTTTATTACCAATTAAAATACATAAGAAAAATCCACTTATTAAGCCACCAATATGGCCTAAAATATCAATATCTTTAATAAATAAATCAAGTCCAAGGTTAATCACGGCTAGAGCAATTGACATCTTACCCAATTGTTCAATAAAAGGTATTTCACGATTACGTACATAAAGAGCGATAACTGCTCCTAAAAGACCAAATAAAGCAGTTGAAGCACCCGCAGCCAAACTATAATCATTTCCTAGAGCAAAACTAAATAGGTTTCCACCAATTCCGGATAAAAGATAGATACCTAAAAAGCGCCATGAGCCAATTAAAGGTTCTAAATATTGACCTAAGTAATAAATCATAACTGCATTGGATGCTAAATGAAGCCAACCAATATGTAAAAATTGGGCAGTAAATAAACGCCAAAATTGATCATGTGAAGCAACTACTAAATTATTCATTGCTCCTAATTTTAACAAAACAGTCGCATTAGTCGAACCACCCAAGGCTGTTTCGACTATAAACATTCCGACTAGAACGATAAGAATAGCAATAGTCATATAAGGAATTGGTAAATGATTTTTACTATTTTCCATTATTAAATTACCTTTCTAGCTAATAATTAAATTCTTTAAACTAATATCAAACTCTTCTACTGGCCAAGTAGCCTGGGTAAATTTTTGCCTACTATTTACTAAAGCAATAGTCGTTAAATCATGCCTGGCAAGATAACGGTCATAATAGCCTCCACCAAAACCCAATCTACTTTTATTATCTAAACTGAAAGCCAGGCCAGGAACAACTAAAAGATCTAAGTTTGATGAAAGCTTAACATTTTCTTCCCAATTTTCATAGACCCCAAATTTACTTTTAGTTAATTTAGTATTGGGTTCATATAAAGTAAATTCCATCTGTCGTTGTGGTAAAACTCTTGGAATATAAACTTCCTTTTTCATTTGCCATAATTGCTCAATAATAGGATTAGTATTGACTTCAAGAGGCATAGAAAAGGTAATACCTATTTTATTTGCATTAATTGTCAAAGGGTGGTTTAAAAATTTATTAGTTAATATCTTATCCTCCTGAATTTTTTGCTCAGTTGAAGCAAATTTTGTTAATCTTTCAATTTGTTCTTTGCGTGCCTCTTTTTTACTTATCATAAAAGTCCTCAATAACAAAAAAACAACAGGTAAACCTGTTGTTTTAATTACTTAGTTTCGCGGTGAAGTGTTGCCTTTCTTTCAACTGGGCAATACTTCTTTAATTCTAAACGCTCTGGGTGCTTACGCTTATTCTTTTCAGATAAGTAACTTCTGTCACCACATTCGGTACATTCAAGAATAATATGATCTGCCATCTTTTCCACCACCTATTTGTTTTTATATTGACTGTTAAACTATACCACTAATCAAGTATTATTTCCAGTCCTTTTCTATTTGTTTAATGCAGCATAATCTTCAAACATTTGCTTGGCAACTTGAAGGGTGTAAGTACCTTCTTTATTGGGATCTAAACCAGGAAATACTACAGCCACTGCAATATCAGGATCATTTTCTGGTGCATAACCAACAAAAGTTGCGTTAATAACTTCTGGAGCTTTAGGATTTCCCGGATTATCTGGATCATAATAGAAGGTTTCAGCTGTACCAGTTTTACCTGCAATTGAAGGTTTAACATTCTTTAAATAATGTGCAGTTCCCCACGAGTTAGTACCATGAACAACTTGATGAAACCCTTGTCGAACTACATCTAACTCATCTTCAGTCCAGGGAATCCTCATTTGTGCTTGTGGCTTTTTATTATATAAAATAGATACTTTTTTCCCACTTGCATCTGTTTTACCAACTGATTGTACTACATAGGGTTGCATACGATATCCACCATTAGCAATCGTTGAAACATATTGCACCATTTGAATCGGGGTATAGGCATCATAGTTACCGTATGCCAAGTCAAGTACAGAACCGGTTAACAGTTGACCTTTAGAGTTAAATGATGCACCTTTAATTCCTGCTACTTCACCTGGTAAATCAATTCCTGTTTTTTGTCCAAGACCAAACATTGAGAAATTATTTCTAAGTGTTTGAAAAGCAGTTTTAGGCATAGAAATATAAGTATGTGGTTCATATTTAGCATTAACCCATCTAAGAGCTAATTGCATCATATAAATATTAGAAGATACTTCAAGTGCTGATTGTGCAGTCAACGCGCCAAAAGTACCAATTGGATACACCGATTTTTTAACTGGAGATCCTGGTAAATAAATCGGTGTATCAGGTAAAGTATTATTTGTGGGTGTAATTATATGGTTCATTAATCCGCCAGAAACAGTAGCACCCTTGACCGCTGATCCCATAACAAAAGACTGATTAATTACTCCCAGTGCATTTTCACTATCTTTGCCTGTTTTAGGATTATGATCTATGCCGGCCATTGCCAAAACAGCTCCAGTTTTTGGATTCATTGCTACAGCATAAGCACCATTTGAATACTGAGTTGCACCAGCGGCTTCAGCTGAATTATAAACTTGTTTTAAGGCCTTTTGAACTTGTTGTTGATACTTAGCATTCATAGTTAAAATTAAGCTAGAACCGCTTTCACCCTTATAAACGGTCTTAGTTTGTTCTATTTGACCATTATCTTTTGAATATACTTCAGCTTGTCCTTTAGTACCTTTCAAAATGGGTTCATATTCTTCTTCCAAATAAGATGTACCAACTCGATCATTTCTTGAATAACCTTGACTCAAATAATACTGTAAATTATCACTTGGTAACCCCGACTTTTCAGATGAGACCGAACCAATAATACTTTGAATAGATTTACCATTTGGATAATTTCGAGCCCAATCTGTTCCAATGCCTACTCCTGGCAAACTAGATAGATGTTCACCAACTTCTGCCAACTCTTTATCTGTTAAATCATTATTTTTAATATAAATAGTTGATAAAGTATAAGCACCAGAAATTTTATTAAAGATTAAAGCAGCCGTTTTTTGACGCTTAGTAAATTTAGGATTTTCTTTTTCAAGTTCTTTTAAAGTATTTTCATATATAGTACTTGAATCTAATTGGTCACCATTACTATCCAATTTAGCCGACTTAGGCAATTTTGCTTCAACCCGTTTATTATTTGCCTCATTAGCTAAATAATAATCAAATAATTGTCTCTTAGTTGGTTTTTCATCATTTAAAGTAATATAATGACTTAACTTATTTGAAATTGAATATATTTGTTCCGTACTGACTGTGCTACTCTTAGTATACGTAATCGCATTATTTGCTTTATTACCAACTAAAACTTTCCCCGTTGAGTCATACATCACTCCACGTGGCACATTAGTAGAAACAACCTTTGAATCTGTTTTTTGTACTTCAGAATTGAATCTTCCTCCGTAAATAATTTGTAAATAAACTAATTGTCCAATTAGCAACAAAAATAAAACTAAAATAATACCTAAGATAATATTCATCCGTAATGGTGTAGATGGTGCATTACTTTTAGGATTATTATTTTTGCCTCTGCGATGAAAAATATTAAAATTCAATTTAAAACCTCACTAAACTAGATTTGATTTTAGCAAAAAATACGTCTTATTTCTATTTCTACTACCATTATTTAATAATATTTAATTCTTTATTTTAAACGAGAGTTCTTTATGCATTATTTATTTGATAAAAAAAGTAAAATTTCTTTTTATTTCATTTCCTTTTTCTTACCATTTTTAATTTTTGAAACTTATTTTCTATCTAATCATGCCAATATCCTGACCGTAGATTTAGGTCAACAATATGTTGATTTTCTTGCCTTTTTTAAAAATAATCTTTTCTCTCATCCTTTAAGTCTCATTTACAATTTTAATCAAGGTTTGGGAAGTAGCTTTATTGGAACTTATGCTTATTATTTAACCAGTCCTTTTAATTTGATCTTACTCTTATTTCCCAATAGTTTATTGCCACAAGCTATTTTATTAATTATTGGCTTAAAAATCGGCTCGATTGGACTCAGTTCATATTTTTATTGGCAAGAAAAATTTGAGGGGCTCAATAAAATATATGCGTTAGCTGCCAGTCTTGCTTTTGCTCTTTCTGGTTACACAGTTGCTTATAATCTTAACTTAATGTGGCTAGATAGTCTGATTTTACTTCCATTATTAATTAAAGCAATTGATTTGATTTTTCAAACTATTTCAAAAAGAAATATTATTTTTCTTACTTTGACTGTTTTTCTTACTTGGTTTACTAATTTTTATACTGGTTATATGAATCTATTATTTGGATTCTTTTATTTCCTTTGGAAAATTTTTAGTAGTAAATTAGTAAAACTTCATTTAAAAAAGACCTTATTACCTTATCTCTTTGCTTCAATTAGTGGAACTTTGGGTGCTAGTTTTTTATTAATTCCCACTTTATATGAATTATTCCATGGAAAAACTCAAGTAGAATCTCAATGGTCCTTAAGCTGGCTATTTCCACTCTGGAAAATATTCAGTAAGTTTTTAACTGGGGCTTTTTCCTTTTCACAAATGTCCCATGGGTTACCCAACATATATTTACCTAGCATTTTGCTAATTTTAAGTATCGGCTATTTCTTTAATAGAAAAATTCCTAAACAGTCCAAAATTAGTTCACTTGTTTTTTTAATATTTCTGATTTTGTCGCTTTCCTTTACCCCACTTATTTTAATTTGGCATCTGGGACAATTTCCGGTTTGGTATCCGGCACGCCAAAGTTTTTTACTAATCTTTTATCTTTTAAATTTAGCCTTGCTATCTTTGGGCCAACAAAACCGACTTACTCTTATACAGAAAATAATTCTAAGTACAACTGGTAGTCTCTTAGGAATCTATTTTATATCAACGCAAAAATTCTTCGCCTTTGCAACTAACTTTAACGTACTTATCTCCTGCTTATTCCTTATTTGTGGAATTTTATTAATTATATTTTTTAATAATAAATTTACTTTAATCTTTTTCTTTGGTCTAACAGCAATTGAGGTAACTATAAATTTAGTTATTAGNCTAAATGCTATCAGTTATCAAGAAAATAATGATTATTCTTTTTATAGTAAACAAATCAGACAGGCTAGTGAATGGATAAATACAAAGGATAATAATTTTTATCGTTTAGAAAAAAATTTCAATCGCTCTGATGGTGATCCNCTCAGTGATAATTATTACGGCGTAAGTTTTTTTAATTCAATTTCTAACCGTAAAGTTATTAATTTTATTGATTTTCTTGGTCTACAAAATAATGATAATTCTTTCGAAGATCAATATTCTACCCTTGCAAGTGATAGTATTTTAGGACTTAAATATTACCTTGTTAATTCTCCCACTTCCATGCTCAATATTAATGAATCATACTTTCGACCGAGTTTAACTAAAAAGGACGNTATTAAANAATTTTCTAATTTCAAAATTGTTAAAAATAAACAGGCCCTTCCACTTTTATTTAGCTCAAAAACAAATAATCACGTCCATTTAGTTTCCAATGACCCTACTAGAAATCAGACTAATCTTTTAAATAATATTATTGGCAAGAAATTTACTTTATTTGAACCAACAATTTGGCCNTTGCCACAATTAAAAAATACTANGGAATCAAATAAAANCTGGCATGAATTTTCACAAGTAAACGTTAAAGACAACAGTCAGGTGATTTTCTCCTTNGTTCCTTCTACCAATAACCCTTATTATCTCGAACTAACACCTGATATTGATGATCANACTGCTNATTTGAGTATTAATCATCATCTTATTGATACCTCCAACNTAGGGACTAGCANTCGTNTAATTGAGGTAGCNGATCAAGCCAAGGGGCAAAAAATTAATATTACTTTTACTCTAAAAAGTAATCACGTTTANTTNGGNGGTTGTCAACTGTGGCAATTCAAAGAAGAANCCTTTGATCATGAACTTGATACNTACCTCAAAAAGCAAGTTCCAATAAGACANTCTTCTCCTTTATCATTATCATTTAAAATCAATAATCATCACCAAACTACTATTAANTCNACGATTCCNTATTCTANCTTTTGGTTCGTTTGGGATAATCATCACCTAGTTAAAACTCAGCAATTNAGTGATACTTTTTTGAGTTTTAATTTAAANNCNGGTTATCATNACCTAAAACTANTTTATCTCCCACTTCCCTTAATTATTGGNCTTATTATTTCAATTATTNTTTTTATTATTTATCTCTTTACTTTGCGTTTATTTGATTAAATACACAAAAAGACCAAGGACTTTTTTATCCTTGGTCTTTTTTATACTTAAGTTAAGTTTAATTTCTACTTTCAACGTTATCAATAGTTACGTCAAAACTACCACCTGGAGTGTTGATAGTAACAGTTTCTCCCTTTTTCTTACCAAGTAATGCCTTGGCAATTGGTGATTCATTTGAAATCTTACCACTTAATGGATCTGATTCATCTGACCCAACAATAGTATAAGTTTCTGGATCACTAGTTCCAACTTCGGTATAAGTAATAGTNTTACCAATTGAAACTTCATTAGGATCTACACTATCAGCATCAACAACTTGTGCATATTTAAGCATTTGTTCAATTTGAGCAATTCTTTGNTCAACTGCNCTTTGTTCATCTTTAGCAGCATCGTACTCNGAGTTTTCNGAAAGGTCACCATATGATCTTGCGACCTTAATTCTTTCAATAACTTCGGGACGTTTAACTAATTTTANGTCTCTTAATTCTTTTTCAAGCTTTTCCTTACCTTCAGTGGTCATTGGATATACTTTTTGTGCCATGACTAATCTAACTCCTCACTTTTTTCTCTCTGCAAACAAAATAGTATGGTTAATTATCAAAAATGTCAACTTTTACTGACCAAAACTTGCATTTTTAGCTTCATGTTCATCCAAAGTATGTGAAAATTCAACTTTTCCAGTCTTTAAATCAGCTACGAAGTACAAGTAATTTTCACTTCGATCAAGTGGATGTAGGACTGCACTAATTGAATTCAAACTAGGATTATTAAATGGTCCTGGTCCATATCCCTTATGAANATAAAGGTTATACGGTGACTTTACCTTAACATCTTTTAAGGATAGAGAATGTTTATGTTTATTTAAAGCATACATGACTGAAATNTCTGATTGNAGCGGCATNCCTGCGTCTAAACGGTTAAAGAATACACCGGCAATCTTTCTTCGGTCAGTATCCTTAACCCCTTCTCTTTCAACTAGTGAAGCTAAAGTTAAGACTTGTTGAACCGTCAGATCTTTCTTTTTAATATCACTATAGTAAGGTTTTAAGACTTCATTTTCTTTTTCAACCATTTGAGTTACTAATTCATCAAGACTAGCTCCTTGATAAACATCATAGTTAGCTGGGAATAAATAACCTTCTAAGTGGTAGCGAACATCTTTTTTCTTCATTGAAGAAGATAATAAAGTTGGATAACGTTTTTCTAAACTAGCGAGGAATTTTTTATTCTTCATTAAGGCCAAAAATTCCTTCTTTGAATACTTAGTATTCTTAGCAACCGTATCACCAATTTCATCAACTGTCTGTCCTTCTTTTACAAGAACGTGACCCTCTATCGGACGACCACCGCCACCCTGAAGTTGACTTACTATTTGTTTATTATTCATTGATGGCGAAATATAAAAATCGCCTGCCTGGAAATTAGTAACTGAATGAGTCTTCAACCACATTTTAAAAATCGAAGTATTGTGAATTAAGCCATCTTGCTTTAAAATTCCGGCAATTTCATCATTAGTTGCACCTTCAGGAATATGAACACTGACAACATTTTCATCATGGCGATTAACCGGTTGCATGGCATAAACAGTATAAATACCCCCACCAATTACAATTAGGGCCAACAAAGCAGCCAATACTGCTGTGACCCAACGCATAACTTTGTTGGCTCCGGCCTGCTCTAGTTCATGCTCTCTTTTTTTGTCTTGATCTTGCACAATGCTTTTCCTCCAGATAAAAACTCTAGGAACATTTTACCAGACTTAACGAATAGTAATGTTTAATTTTTCTTTCAAATCATTGGTAATTTTATTCATTGCCTTGTTTACCACTTCATCGGTTAGAGTATCTTTTTCATTTAAGAAAGTAAGGTTATAAGAAATTGACTTCTTACCAGCTTCAATGTGACTGCCTTCATAGACATCAATTACTCTAATTTGGTTTAAGTACTTACCACCAGCAGCTTTAATTTCAGTTACTACATCATGGTTAGTAATACTTTTATCGAGCAATAATGATAGATCACGTTCAATGGCAGGGAATTTTGGTGCTGGTTTAGCAGTCATACCATCTTTAAGCATTGGAATTAACACATCAAGATCTAATTCATAAACATATAATTCACTACCACGTAAAGCTTTATCTGACATCGTAGTTACATGATCAACCATGCCAATTAAACCGATATATTGATCATTTAAGTACATCGCAGCACTACGAGTTGGGTGTAACCCATCTATATCAATACGCTTATAAACTACTTTTTCTGGATCAATACCAACAGCAGTAAACATATCTTCTAATTGACCTTTAATAAAGAAGAAATCAATTTTTTCATTTTTATGTTGCCAGTTTTGATCAAAAACATCCCCAGTCATCAGGGCAGCAAGATGTTCATGTTCATTATATTCCCCATTAGCATGATCATAAGTACGGCCTTGTTCATAGAAAGCTAATTGTTTTTCTTTACGGGCCATATTATAACTAGCCGCATCAACTAAACCTGTTATCAAATTCTCACGCATTGCACTTCTACTTGAGTTAAGAGGCATTTGAACTTCAACAACAGGTTCAGGATCAAGCGTAAATCTGGTTGCTTTTTCAGGCGAAGTTAATGAATAAGAAATTGCTTCCATTAAACCTTGACCCTCAGCAATTTGTTTAAAACGTCTGATTTTTTCTTCTTTTTCAGAATATCCACCATGAGTTTCTGCAAGAAGAGGCTGAGTTGATTTTAAATTATCATAACCATAAATTCGACCAACTTCTTCTACTAAATCAGCTGGAATTTCAATATCCCAACGACGATTTGGCACTGTTACAGTTAACTCATCACCATTAATTTCGGTTTCAAAGTTAAGACGATCAAAGATTTTTTCAATTTCAGCACTTGAAAGTTCAGTTCCTAGGACCTTATTGATGTAAGAAATAGTAGTTTTAACTACGGTTGGCTTCTTTTCCGTATCAGTTGCTTTAATTTCACCATTAGCAATTGTACCTTCAGCATCATTTCTTAAAAGAAGAGCTGCCATATCCAAGGCTTTTTGTGTATTATCCCAGTTAACTCCCTTTTCATAACGGCTGGATGCTTCAGTACGGTTAGCATGACGTAAAGCAGCTTTTCTTACTAAGGTCGGATCAAAAATAGCTGCTTCCAAAATCACATCAGTAGTATCATCTTCAACTTCTGAACTTTTACCACCCATAACTCCTGCCATCATAACTGGTTTTTCACCATCAGTAATAACAATGTCGTTTGGATCAAGCTCTACTTCTTTATCATTTAAGAGGGTTAATTTTTCTCCCTTATTAGCTTTTCTAACCTCAAGTTTGCCGTTTTCAAAGGCACGAGCATCGTAAGCATGCATTGGTTGACCAGTTAAAAGCATAATATAGTTAGTTACATCAACAACATTATTAATAGGACGAATTCCAGCATTCCATAGACGTCTTTGCATCCATAAAGGACTTTCACCAATTTTAACGTTATTAACTTTTCTTAAGAAAAATCTTGGGGCTAACTTTTCATCCACAGCCACTTCTAAAGAATCAGTCCAATCATCACCATCTTCTTTAAGAGTTACTGATTCTATCTTAGGCTTTTGATCAACAATGGCCCCTACCTCATAAGCTGCACCTTCCATAGAAAGAGTATCAGCACGGTTAGGAGTAATATCAAAGTCTAAAATATAGTCATCCATGCCCAATGCTTCGTAAACATCTTCACCTGGTTTAACATCGGCATCTTTTGGAAAGACAAAAATACCATCTGCATACTTAGCTGGAACTACTTTATCAGCAAAACCAATTTCTTGAAGTCCACAAATCATTCCGTTAGATTGGATTCCGCGAATTTTTCCTTTTTTAATTTTTTCATTGCCAGCAATACGAGCACCATGTAAGGCCACGATAACATTTTGACCAGCTGCTACATTAGGGGCTCCACAAACAATTTGAATTGGTTCTTCTTCACCAACATCAACTAAGCATTTATGTAAGTGCGTTCCTTCAATATCTTCACATTCTAAGATATGACCTACTACCAACTTCTTTAAACCTTCGGCAGGATGAGCTACTGTTTCAATTTCAACTCCAGTACGAGTAATTTTTTCAGCTAAATCCTTTGGAGCATCATCTATATCAAGAAAATCTTTTAACCAATTATATGAAACGAGCATTATTTTTCCTCCTTACGGAATTGTTTTAAGAAACGAACATCATTTGTATAGAAATCACGAATATCGTTAATACCATATTTCAAGATAGCCAAACGGTCCAAGCCAACACCAAAGGCAAACCCACCATAAACAGATGAATCAACACCAGCATTTTCCAAAACATTAGGATGCACCATACCAGCACCTAATACTTCGATCCAACCACTATACTTACAGATAGGACAACCCTTTCCGTTACAGTTGAAACAAGACACATCCATTTCTACTGATGGCTCAGTAAATGGGAAGTAAGATGGACGCAAGCGAGTTTCACGATCTTGACCAAACATGTGCTTGGCTATCATTTCTAAAGTTCCCTTTAAATCAGACATAGTAATATTTTTATCAATTACTAAACCTTCCATTTGTTGGAATTGGTGTGAGTGAGTCGCATCATCATCGTCACGACGATAAACTTTACCAGGACCAACCATCTTTAATGGNCCTTTTGAAAAGTCATGTTTTTCCAATACTCGAGCTTGATCACCCGAAGTTTGTGATCTTAATAATCTTTCGTCATCAATATAAAAAGTTGCTTGCATATCACGAGCTGGGTGATCCTTAGGCAGGTTCATCATTTCAAAAACATAGTGGTCAGTTTCCATTTCTGGACCTTGCACTACTTTATAACCCATACCAATAAAGTAACTTTCTAAATCATCCAAAATAATGTTAATTGGGTGTTTAGAACCCAAACGTGCCTTACGACCTGGAAGTGTTACATCAACTTTTTCATCTTCTAACTTTTTGGCAATTACAGCTTGCACAAAACCTTCTTTAGCACTTTCCAAACGTTTTTGGAATAAGTCACGTAATTGGTTAACTTCTTGCCCTACCTTAGGTCTATTTTCTGGTTCTACTTCCTTCATTGAGTGTAAGATTTCAGTTAATTGACCTTTACGTCCCAATAGCTTAACTCTGATTTCTTCAAGAGCCTTTTGATTATCAGCATCCTGAATATTCTTTAATCCTTCTTCTCGTAATTGATTTAATCTGTCGAATAAGTCCATCTTTTTTCCTTTCCAACAAAAAAAGCTCCGTCCCAAAAGGGACGAAGCTTCGCGGTACCACCCTAGTTTAAACACAAACTAATTAAAGTGCGTGTTCACACTCTTTTCATTTAACGGGGAAATACCGGAATTGATTAGATTCTGCTCCCAAGANGAAATTCATGTCTTTCTATTAAGTACTTTCACCAAATGTACCCTCTCTAAAAACAGAAGTTAAACACTACTAATCTTGATCACTGCATTTAATGTTTATGTTAGTATCTTAATTCATTTTATTTAATCTTGCAAACTAAAATTAAGCCCACTTATCAGCCCAATCATGTACTTGATCAAAAACAGGTTTTAATTCTACACCCTTTTNAGTTAAAGTATAGGAAATTATACCTGAATTATCATCTACGTTTCGCTTAACAATNTCAAGTTGTTCCAATTCTTTTAGCCTTTCAACTAAAACACGATCAGAACACTTATCAATACAACGAGCTAAATCTTTAAAACGCATTGCTCTTGTATCACATAAAGATGAAATGATTAAACCATTCCATTTCTTACCAATAATTCCAAATGCACTAATAAAATGATNACATAAAGAGTAATCTTGTGGATCTTTACAATCAGTTTTTTCTTTTTTAGTTTCTGTTGTCATCGGGCTTCCTCCTAAGTAATCGTTGGTTCTTGATTAAGCTTAAATATAATTTTATTATAAAAAATCCACTTACTAAAAACAAGTCCTCAAACTTAAATTAACTAAAATGATAGATCATAATACCTGCGGCTACTGCAGCATTTAAAGATTCAGCTTGTCCTTTAATTGGGATATAAATCTTCTTATCAGCCAAAGCAATCACTTCCGGACTTACGCCGTGNGCCTCATTTCCAATTACTAAAGCTAACTGAGGAACTGAGGAACAATTTTCAAGCTTTTTGGCCGTTTTGTCTAACACGCTAACATAAATTGGTAGTTCATTTTCTTTAAAACTAGTTAAAGCATCCATTACTGGCATTTGAATTAGTTGCACATGAAATTGGCTCCCCTGCATACTACGTTGCACTTTTGGATTGTAAAGGTCTACACTCTCTTTNGATAGGACCACTCCATCATAACCAGCNGCATCAGCAGTTCTAATAATTGTTCCTACGTTTCCTGGATCAGTTAAATTATCCAAAACTACCCATTTACCATATTCAAAAGAAAATGTTTTTGGCTGATTAATATTCAGCACCATAAAGACTTCTTGACTATTTTTCGTAGCAGATAAATGATTNGCAATAATGTCAGTAATAATGATTAATTTTTTATCATTGATATCATTTTCTTCTTGTAAACGTTCAGCAGCCTTGGGTGTAGCTAAAATATAGTCATATTTTTCNTGACTCTTTAAAGCTTCTTGTACTAAATGAAAACCTTCGATTAAGTATTTATTTTCTTCATGACGATACTTTTTTTGTAGTAATTTTTTTATTTCTTTTATTTTAGAGTTATTTACTGAATTTATTTCAATCATTTTTATTCTTCTTTCTATTCAATATCTATTTTAAATTATTCGCCATAAAATATACATGTTAAAATTTAGTAGGAATTAATTTTAAGAAAGATGGATATAGCTATGGAAACTAAAAAAATAATTGTTTCAGGTTTNGTTCAAGGCGTTGGCTTTAGATGGTCAACACAACTAGTTGCAAAAGATATGCATATCACGGGCACTGTAAAAAATATGGCTAACGGGAATGTTGAAATCATTGCGCAAGGTGATCCTTTACAATTAAGTCATTTTATCAGTAAAGTTAAGGCTTGTCCTACACCTGCAGGAAGAGTTGATCAAATCGATGTGCAAGATCTTCCAACGTCTGATACNTTTCATTCTTTCAATGTTGTTTACTAAGTTGCTTCTAATTTATAATACTAGTAAACTTTACTTCAATGTTAAAGAAAGGTATTCATTTAATGAAAATTAAAAGTAAATATTTAAAAGTTGTAGCACTTTTAGGACTTGTAGCNATTTTTCTTTCTGCTTGTGCTTCAAGAACTACTTCTGGAGCTATGCATGCTCCAACTTCTGGTCCCTATGCTTGGATTTATAATTTATTTGGTCATCCCCTCCAAAACATTATGTTATTTGTAGAGGCTAAAATTGGTGGGCCAAACGGAGCTGGTTGGGCAATTGTTTTAATTACCTTAGTAGTACAATTTATTGTTTTGCCACTCCGCTTAAATCAGTCATANAAGATGACCAAGCAACAAGAAAGAACAAAACGTTTGCAACCACAAATTAATTTNGTACAACAGGCTTTAAAAAATAATAACTTGACNCAAGATCAAAAAATGCAAGTTAGCCAGTTACAAATGAAGATTTATCGAGAAAATAATCTATCTTTAACTGGTGGAATTGGTTGTTTGCCTTTATTAATCCAATTACCTATTATGGCTGGTATTTATCAAGCTGTTGCTTATTCTGATAAACTAGCGCAAACAAGTTTTTATGGTATTTCTTTAGGTCAACGTTCTATAGCCTTAGCCATTATTGCTACGATTCTTTATGTNATTCAAGCTTATCTTTCAATGATTGGTTTATCACCAGAACAGAAGAAGACTATGCAAACTACAGCCTTTATTAGTCCATTAATTACTTTCTTCTTTGCAATTACTTATTCTGGTGCATTAGCACTTTACTTTGCAGCTGGTGGTGTAGTAATGGTAATACAACAATTAATTACTACTTTCATATTAATGCCAAAAGTAAAGAAAGAAGTCGACAAAGAATTAAAAGAAAAGCCGATTAAGGAAGTTGTTACTGAACAAACAATTGCTGATATTGTTGGTGGAAACACTCCAAATGGAAATGATGTTGCNGCNACCTTTAGTAATCAAGCCCTTCATAATGATTTACGTGCTAGAAATGCTGGTAAGCAAAAACGTAAAGATAAAGACAAAAATTAATTCGTAAATAAAAAGAAGAGATAGATTTTAAAATCTATCTCTTCTTTTTATCTTCTACTAAAACCTATTTATTTTATTCTACTGTTTCTTTATCTTTTAAAAGTGGGAATTCAAGTTTAAATTTACTGCCTGAACCTAATTCAGAAATTACACTAATTTTTCCATGATAGCTTTCAACTAATTTTTGTGCAATTGACAAGCCTAAACCATTACCACCCTTTTCCCGTGTTCTAGCCTTATCAACACGATAGAAACGGTTAAAAATTTTCTTTTGTTCTTCATGCGAAATTCCTTCGCCGAAGTCTTGCACGATAATTTCTACTTTATCAGCCTCAGTTGAGGCGTCNACAATCAATTCTTTACGATCAGTAGAATATTTCATNGCNTTATCCATCAAAATAATTAGTACTTGTTCCAAGTGATTCCGATACATTTTAATCATAGTATCTGGTTTTAAGGCATCATTATANTTAATTACAAAATCTTGATGAATCATTCGCATATCACTAATTGTTCGGCTGAGCACTTCATTAACATTAGTAACTTCATTTGGAAATTGNACATCAATTTGTTCAGCTCTAGTTAAATCCAGCATTTCTTGAATTAAGTGTTTCATTCGATTAATTTCTTGTAGAGAAGCCNGAATTGATTCTTCCAATACTTCTGGATCGTCCTTTCCCCAGCGNTCAAGTAGATTTANGTGCCCTTGTACCACNGCTACTGGAGTTCTTAATTCATGCGAAACATCCCCCACAAACTGTTTTTGCTGTTGAATATAAGCCTGCATACGATCAAGCATTTGATTGAAGTTTTGCACTAACTCACCCAATTCATCATTGCGTTTTAAAACAGGCATTCGCGCTTGGGTATTGGGATCATTATTAACTGCCCGGGATATTTTTGACATCTTTTTTATAGGTTGAGCAACATTGTTTACAATCATTAATGAAAAAATACTAAAGAATAAAATTCCTACAACTGAAATAGCAATCATCCAATTACGTAAAGATGCTAACACGTCATTAACTTGCGTCAATGAATTATTCACTACTAGNTAACCAGTTAGTTTTCCGGTAGCTTCTGAATAAATTTTTTGATATTCAACTAAATGTAATTGATGATCTTGAGTTTCAATTTTTTGCTCGCCACTTTTAGTTATTTTCGGCATTCGATCNTCTGTATCACTTGCCCCATTAGAAAATACTATTTCTCCACTTGGATCATAAATAATAACTTTCATATCACGATTAGCTAAAGATGCTACGACATCATCATTAAAAATCTTATTAGGATGCTCTGCCTCAGGTGTATCTTTACCTGCAATAATCCGCGCAGTATTTGGGGATAATCGCGGTACAACATTTGAAATCTCTAATTTATTTGGAATATTATTTAAACGATTATTAAAAATTTGTACCGCATTATTAGTAACTGTGGCTTCTTGTTCAATTAACTGTCTTTTTACTAAAGAATAAATAATAATTGAAAATATAACAAAAGAGACCGCAATTGTTGCAGCCACTGCACTAACCCATTTAANGGTTAATGATGACTGTTGGGTCTCTTTTTTTGACTTATTCGTTTTCTTCTTCATTCTGCTCATCGTTTTCATCTGTTCTTACCATATAACCAGTCCCACGAACAGTCTTTATGTATGAAGGTTGTCCTGGTACATCAATCTTATTACGTAAGTAACGTACGTAAACTTCGACTACATTAGTTTCAATTTTTGAATCTGGACCCCAAATCTTATTTAATAATTGTTCACGAGTAACAACATTATTTTTATTTTCGATTAAGGTCATTAGCAANTTATATTCACGTTTGGTCAAATCAACAGTTTTATCACCACGATGAACAATACGATTAGCCGTTTCAATGGTTAAATCATTGAAATGNACAACTTTTTGAACACCCATTGTATCATCAACGGCTTTTTTTTCAATTTGTACACGACGAAGAACTGCACGTAAACGCGCTAANAATTCTTCAATTGCAAATGGTTTAACAATATAATCATCGGCCCCATGGTCCAAACCTGAGACACGATCTATTACCGAATCACGAGCAGTCATCATAATGATGGGGGTCGTTTTTTCTTGACGAACACGACGAGCAATTTCTAAACCATTTAAATCTGGCAACATCAAATCTAAAAGAATCGCATCGTAATCTTCATTAAGTGCCTCATCTAATCCCTTACGTCCATTGGATTCAACCTTTGTTTCGTATTTTTCATGTTGAAGTTCTAACTCAACGAAACGTGCTAAATTCTTTTCATCTTCAATAATTAAAATCTTGCTCATTCTGTTTAAACCTATCCTATCTCTGTGATTTAAGTCTCATCACATTTATTATCTTTTACTTAGATAATTCTAGTATTTTTTTATGAATAATTTAATAGTAAATTTAAAAAAAGATTATTGCAAGCTATTTTTTCTTGTCTTCATCAAACATATGCTTAAGTGAGGCAAAAGCGGGATTTACCTTTTCCTTTACTTCATTTTCATGTTCTTGTTCTGAGATAACTTTCCAACCTTGACCTTCAGGATAGATATTTTTTTCATCTTCTTCTTTAGTTAAAACCACAGAAGGGAGACTCAATAATAAATTATCTTCAATTGCCTTTTGTAAATCAATTCGGTCATTTTTTACTTGGATGATTGTTTCTTCATCTTCTAATTGTTCTTGTGTAGGTTTAACTTCACTATAATTCTCAGTAAAATTAAATTCTTGATGTAATGACACTGGTTTTAAACTACGAGTTGAAGGCACTACAACATCAGCAGTAACAGTAAAGTTTCCAGTTACGAAAGGTTCATCATAGAAAAATTGCCCTTTGACATGGACATTTTTGGCATCTATTAATAAATCCTTACTTCTTTCAAAAAATTCTGGACTTAATTCTACATCTTCATCTACTTCAACTAAAGGATTCCGATCATTTTTAATTTGTGAAAAAGAATATTCTAACATTATTAACCTCCTTTAACCTCAATTGGATGACGACCAAAGTTTTGATCGGTACCAATTATTTGTTCATAAAAGCGATCTACTTTTACTTGTAATCCCAGAGTACCTTGGCTTGCATTTTTCTTATCTACTTTAGAAATAATTGGTACTTCAGCATCTTTACGTAACTTTTTAAGATAATTACGACCACGTTCCGTATAGCCTAATAACATAGTTGAAACGTTCTTTTGTGAATTGAGCATTGCTTCATTTTTTACATTTAACAAAGTATATAAAGCAAGCCGTCTTAACCGAGCATAAGTATAACGCTTGGACTTTATTCGCCTTAAAAAATCAGTGAAATTAGTCGCCTCATGAATTTCTTCTTTCATCTTATATTCAAGTCCTTCACTCATTTGATAAATAGAATTCAATTCATTAATCGAAGCACTTTCAAGGCGATATTTTAAAAATTTAAATAAGAAATTCCAATTAGGATAAATTACTTGTTTTTCTAATTCTGCTAATTCAGTTTTTGGCAAAAAGTTTTTTAAAGTAGCCAAACTTTCGTCTTGATGATCGAGAATATAATTTCTAATTCCTGTTGCCGAAGAAATTACTTTTTCTGTAATTAAGGGATCATCATGTCCACTCCCGATTCGCGCAATAGGGCTTAAGTCCATTGGATGGCCCAAATTTAAATTAGACACTGCATAGGCAATCGCTAGCATAAGATTCGGCTGATTAACTTCTTGACCAACTTCGCGAGCTACTAGTTGATTATATTGAGTAGCATATGTTTGAGTATAATCACGAAAATTAAGACTATCTTGTGGAATTTGACTAATTTTTTTGGCTAAATAATCAAAATTTAAATTAGCATCTTCTACCCCAAAAACTAAATTTTGGACTCCTAGTTGACTTAAGATTTTTACACTACCATTAGCAAAAATATCAGCTGGCTGTACTGCAAATGAAAATGGTAATTCAAAGACTAAGTCTGCTCCTGATTGTAAAGCTGCCTTTGCTCTTTTCCATTTGTCCATAATTGCCATTTGGCCACGTTGAACATAATTACCTGACATAACTACAATAATCGGATCATTTTTTGCCACTAAGCGAGCTTGATTCATCAAAAAATCATGACCACTATGAAATGGATTATATTCAGCTACAATACCTACTATACTCATTATTTTTCCTAATAAACTAATCAGTTTCTAAGTTAAGTTCAAGCTTTTTACCGTTACGCCAGAGTTTTTCCAGACCATAGAATTCACGTCCTTCTTGAGTAAAGACGTTCACAATTACATCACCCATATCGATTAAAAGCCAATTAGAATCGCGATTTCCTTCGATTCGATAATCTTCTTTACCATTTTCATGAATCTTATCCACAATTGAATTAACAATTGCGTGTAATTGTCGATTAGAACCTGCAGTTGTAATTACATAATAATCAGCCAAGATACTTTGACCCGCCATATCATAGGCTTCAATATCTTCACCATGTCTTTCATCAATTGCTTCAATTGTTAAATCTAATAATTTTTTTGCTTCCAAATTTGTACCTCTTTAATCTAAATTACTTAATAGACCACACATTATATGCAGCTAATGTTTTAGGATAGATTTTTTGCCTGTTTTCTACTAAGAATGATAATGTATGCGCTAATTCATAGCCTACCCCAGCATCCAAGTTAGCAAATGCAACTTTACGAGCTTCATCAACACCTGGGAAATCTCGATTGGGTTCAATAAAATCAGCAACAAAAACAATTTTGTCTAAAGTTGTCATTTCTGTATCAGCAGTCGTATGACGTTTGATTGCCGTCAAAATTTCAGGATCACTTATCTTTAATTCTTGTTCAATAATGTATGAACCAACTATACCATGCCAAATAGCTCGATTATAATTTAAAAGATCTTGATCAAAACCTTTAGTTTTAATTATCTCGATAAATCTTTCATTCGGAACTTGTTTAGCATAATCATGAATAAACCCAGCCAAGGCAGCTTTTTCAGGGTCATAATTGTTTAACTGCGCTAATTTACGACTTGTTTCACTAACTCCAATACAATGTTTAAATCGTTTAGCATCCATATTATTTTTTTCTTTAGCAACAATTTCTTCAGATGTTAGAGGAGAAAAAGTCTTATCAAAATAAATTTTAGTCACGATATAACCCTCTTGAATCGATATACAAACGCACAGCCTCAGGAACTAAATAACGAATCGAACCTCCATTGGCCACTAGATTTCTAATTTGAGTTGAAGAGATTTCTAACATTGGAGCATCTACCCAAATAACCGGATAATTAATTTCATTTGTAGGATAATTGGGACGCTTTACTCCAACTAAATTAGCTAACCGAGCAATTTCATTTGGTTCACGCCATTGATCAAAACTATTAATTTGATCAGTTCCCATAATTAAATAATATTGATTTTTAGGTGCTCTTTTCTTTAAATAGCGCAGAGTATCTACAGTATAAGAAACTCCACCACGTAATATTTCAAAAAGCTTAACATGAAAATATTGGTTCCCATGTGTGGCAAGTTCTAACATTGCACAGCGATCTTTAGCACTAACTTGATTAGCCACCTCTTTATGTGGAGGAACATTATCGGGGATAAACCATACTTCATCTAAATGCAATTGCTTACGAACCTGTTCAGCCATTGCCAAATGAGCTTGATGAATAGGATTAAACGTTCCACCCATAATTCCAATTCTCATTGAAGAAGTAGCAATTGGTTCAAATTGTACTTGTACTTTTTCTTCAACCAAACATTCCATTAAATCAACGCTCTTCTAATTCCTAATCCTATTCCATCTGGTGTATAGGCCTTAACTACTACATCTTTAGGTACGGTAATAAACCCTACTCCACCAAATAAAATGTCACTCTTTTGATGGGGTCTAAATGTTTGACCCTTTAAAGGTCCAAGATCATCTTCTTTGCTTGGTGGCAATAACAAGTCATCTTTATGTTTCTTATAAAATTCATCTGCATTTTCAGTTTTTGTCCGGTGCAAATAAAGATCTCGTGCTACATAAATTGTAAAACCTGCTGATGGACCATCTACATAATCAAAGCGTCCTAATCCTGCTAAGAAAATAGTCTGACCGGGCAATAATTGATAAGTTGCTGGCTTTAATGGCTTCTTAGGTTCAACTACCTCTAGTTCTTTACCACTTAAGTGGCTAGCTAATTGCTTTTTACTTAAAATTCCCGGTGTATCAATTAAATAGTGACCATTATCNANNGGNATNTTNATTTCATCAAGCGTAGTTCCTGGAAATTTAGAAGTTGTAATTAATTCTTTCAAATCACTTCGTTCTGAAAGAATCGCATTAATTAAGGTAGACTTACCTACATTAGTGGTTCCAACAAAATAAATATCCTTGTCCTGACCTTTTTTAGCAATAAAATCAATTAATGTGTCAAGATTCTTCTTTTTAGCTGCACTAACCAAAAAGATTTTTTCTGGACGTAACCCATTACGGTTTGCCTCTTGACGCATCCAGTCTTTAACTTTACTTTCTTTAGTGTTTTTAGGAAATAAATCGATCTTATTTCCTACTAAAATATATTCATTATCTCCAATAAAACGCTTAAGTGAAGTAATCAAAGAATTACTAAAATCAAATAAATCAACTACATTAACCACCAAAGCATTTTTTTCTGAAATTGAATTTAATAAAGCTAAAAAGTCATCATTATTTTCCTCAACGGGCATAATTTCATTATAGTGACGCAAGCGGAANCACCGTTGNCAATAAACNTCGGCATTTTCTTCTTCCATAGCTTTTTTAAGTGCAGAAGCAGGTAAATATCCTGACTTTTTAGGATCTTTATCTTGTAAAATACTTCCGCAACCAATACAACGTAATTCTTCACTCATTTAAGTTTCTCCCCAAAAGTTACTGGCTTTTTCATATTTAAAAAGAAATAAATTCCCTTTTCAAAAAAACGGTTAATACGTGTATTCCACTTATCTGTTTGAACTAAAGGTTTAACTAAAACTGTTGCTACACCAGCTAAATTTCCAGCTTGAATATCAGTAATTAACTGGTCTCCTACCATTAAAACTTGATTTTTTTTCAAGCCTAGCTTTTTCAGTTCTTCATTAATTCCTACAGGTAAAGGTTTACGTGCTTTAGCAATAAAATCAATACCATAAGGATTGAGCACTTTACCAATTCTTTGAGCATTATTATTAGAAATAACGACTAACTTAATCCCTGCTGCTTTTAAACGTTGATCCAATTCTTGCATTTCCTTAGCAGAATCAGCTTTATTCCAAGCAAGTAACGTATTATCCAAATCACTAAAAACTGCTTTAATTCCCATCTTTTTTAAAATAGCGGGATCTAAATTATAAATTGTATCTATTGTATAACGAGGTCTAAATAACATTTAAAAATCTCCGATTTTTTCTCATATATAATATACCAAAATTGCGCCATTTAGAGAAATTTTTGGGTTTTGAAGTAACAAATGATTTACAATCAAATTATGGGGTGATACCGATGCAGTTAGAAGACAAAATTTTCAAACAATACCAATTTGATAAGGAAAAATTATTAAAATACGGCTTTATAAAACAAGATTCAACTTATTTTTATAAGAAAAAATTCTTTAATAATTTTGAAGCACAAATTACTATTGCTCCTCTAAATAAAGTTAGTGGAAAAGTACTTGATCTCGATGTCGAAGAAGAATACCTTCCAATTCATTCTAGTCAGCGAGGTAAGTTTGTCGATGAAGTACGCACTGCTTATCGAGCTCTACTAAAAGATATTCGACAAAACTGCTTTAACCAAGTCACAATTTATCCTGACGGACCACAACATTACTGGCTTATTCCAGCTAATCCCAAATACTTCGATATAATGAATGCCTTTAACAACGTCGATAATATTATTTGGAAACAAAGCACTAAAATTAAGCCAAATGATATTATCTTTATGTATGTTGGGGCACCCGTTTCAGCAATTATTTACCAATGCCAAGTTCTAGAAGTTAATCTCCCTTATCATGAACAAAATAAATTCCTAAAAATTGATCATGTAATGCGGATTAAAAAGATACTGTCTTATCCATCTGATGAATATACCTACAAAAAATTAGCTGATTATAATGTAAANGCTATTCGTGGCCCACGCCATGTACCANAAAGNTTATTAAAGGACTTGTTAAAAAAGCGTAAGTAAAAAGACCGAATCACTTGATTCGATCTTTTTTAAATACTTAATTTAATTAAGCTAAAGCTTTCTTAGCAGTTTCTGCTAATTCTGCAAAAGCCTTTTCGTCGTTGTAAGCAATATCAGCTAACATCTTACGGTTCATATCAACACCAGCAAGTTTTAAGCCGTGCATTAACTTGCTGTATGAAAGACCATTTTGTCTTGCAGCAGCGTTAATACGAGCGATCCATAATTTTCTGAATTCTCTCTTAACTTGCTTACGGTCACGGAATGCGTACTTACGAGAAACAAATACTTGAGTACTTGCTGCTTTAAATTGTACGTGCTTTGAGCCACGGTAACCCTTGGCTAATTTTAAAATCTTCTTACGACGTTTACGTGTTACGGTTCCACCTTTAGTTCTTGGCATCTAAAATTCCTCCTCAAAAAGTATTTCCAATAATTAATGCATTTGGGAAAGCATCTGTTTGATGCGCTTTAAGTCACTCTTTGAAACCATAGCAGCTTTTCTCAAATGACGACGTTGTTTCTTAGTCTTACCGTGGAAACGGTGTCCAGTGTATGCGTGGTGACGCTTTAAACCACCATTAGCAGTTCTCTTAAAACGTTTTGCTGAAGCGCGGTGTGTCTTTTGCTTTGGCATATCTATTCCTCCAATTAACTACTTTTTCTTTTTGTCTTTCTTACTCAAAGGAGCAAGCATTAGAAACATGGAACGGCCTTCCATCTTAGGTCTAGTGGTTACAGTTGAAATATCACTAACCTGATCAGCCATCTTTTCTAGTACTTCTTTACCTAACTCCTTGTGAGTAATGGCACGGCCTCTAAAGCGAATTGAAACTCTAACTTTAGCACCTTTACCCAAGAATTTACGTACATGCTTCAATTTGGTATCGAAGTCATTTCCTTCAATGGTTGGACTTAAACGAATTTCCTTAACAGCCATTACCTTTTGGTTCTTACGGTTTTCCTTGGCCTTCTTTTGTTGTTCGAATCGGTATTTACCATAATCCATAATTCTTGCAACAGGTGGCTTGGCGTTTGGAGAAATAAGAACTAAATCTAAACCAGCATCAGCTGCTTTGTTCAACGCTTCGTTCTTAGATACAACACCTACTTGTTGGCCGTCTTCGCCAATCAAACGAACTTCACGTGCACGGATATCTTCGTTCAAGATNAGATTTCTTGGAATGAGTATTCACCTCCATGTTAATTTCGAGGACAAGAAAAAAGCGGGCAAAGTTAACGCCCGCTTTTAATCAACAGATATTATCGATTAGCCCAGAGGTTGTTCACTTAGGCGAGAAGCGGGTGCTTCTTCTTGTTCTCAACTATGATATTATACCTATTCATTNTAATAGCGTCAAGCNAATTCATAGAAAAAGGAGTACTTTCTNTTAANTCNGTACTCCTTTATTCAAATCAAATTATTTATTGATCNTTATCTTTTCTANGCTTGCTTGCACCNGCAAGTCCTAANAAACTTCCGATACCGGCTAATAANANGCCGAGCATTCCAAGGGATTGATTATTTTCCTTAAGACCTGTCTGTGGTAAGCGTGCTTTGCTATTTGACTTACTTTCNNCAATTGAAGTGTGATGTGCTTCTGAAGTTGATAAACCTTTTGCATTTGGTTTGTTAGTACTATCNGCTTCANTTGCAGAAACTTGATTATCAGAACTTAAGGTAGCTTCTGAATCAGCGCTTGAGGCTTCGCTTGCGTAGTCACTNGCTGATGAACTTGANGCGCTTGAGTCAGCNGATGATGAACCTTCNCTNGCTGATGAACTTGAAGCNCTTGAGTCAGCTGATGATGANCCTTCNCTTNCTGATGAACTCGAAGCGCTTGAGTCAGCTGATGATGAACCTTCACTNGCTGATGAACTNGANGCNCTTGAGTCAGCTGATGATGANCCTTCACTNGCTGATGANCTCNAAGCANTGTCTTCCGCTTCACTCTTTGCTGCGCTTGCCTCACTATCGAAGTTAAAGGCTTCATTGGCAGCACTTGAAGCAAGGTCGGCATGAGTTTTAGCAGTTTCTTCGTCGATAATTGCTTGGTTGGCAGCACTTGAAGCAGCAGTTGCCGCACTGCTTGCAACACTCGCAGCACTTGAAGCTTCCTTTGCTAATGACTCAGCTTTATCGGCTTCACTTGCCTTATAAGCACTATCAGCTGCATTAGCTAAAGAGTTAGCAAGGCTTGCTGCTGAACTTGCTGCTTTTTCTTGTTCACTCGCAGTAGAACGTTGAGTTACAGCAGCACTGGCGGCGCTTGAAGATACACTTGCGGCACTGCTTGCTACACTAGCTGCTGATTTAGCATTACTTGCGGCACTATTTGCTTTTTCGGCTGCACTAGCAACAACACTATTAGTTGGATGCTCACTAGC
>JAAVAW010000004.1 GCA_014803905.1 Lactobacillus sp.
GGAAGTTGCCGTGCTCTTTTTTAATATTCCGGCTTAGCTCAGTTGGTAGAGCACCTGACTGTTAATCAGGTTGTCGTCAGTTCGAGTCTGACAGCCGGAGTAAGGCAGTTTGTTAAAAAGAAAGAGGAAGGACATAGAGTTCTTCCTCTTTTTTTGTTTCTCTTTTTTCTCTATTAAAAAAGGATCGGTTAAAGTTACCGATCCTTTTCTTTTTCTTCCCTAACAAGACTGATTATTAAACACAGAAACATAAAAACTATTAGCGCACTAATCATCGGTATGCGATAACTTGGTAAGCACAGTAATAAAATAATCATGCCAATGAAAAACATTAATACCAATATATCTAAATATGGGAATAAAGGCATTCTATATGAAGGTAACAATGAAGTAGGCGTTTTTTGTCTATATTTCATATGTGTAACTATCATAAGAGACCAAATAAGCAAAAACATACTCGTAGCTACTGAAGAAATAAATTCAAATGCATTATCTCCCAAAAAAAGATTTAGAAGTGGGGCAAGTCCCATAATAAGTGTAGAAATAATCAAACTATTTGCAGGTAACTGGCGATGGTTTAATTTTCCTAAGAAATTTGATACCTTATTATGACCACTATAATTAATTGAGAATAGCAATCGCCCAGCGCTATAAATAAAACTATTAGTAGCTGAAATAGCTGCACTTATAACTACGAAATTAATAATTGCACTTGCATTTTTAATTCCTGTCCCTTCCAATGCTTGGACAAAAGGCGAGCTTGTAGTTGCTACCTTATCCCATGGAATAGCTAATAAAATTGCAATAATAGCAAAAACATAAAATAAAATAATTCTAATAGGCAGTTGATTAATTGCCTTTGGAATAGTTGTTTTAGGATTTTGTGCTTCCGAAGCGGTTAAACCAATTAGTTCTACACCAATAAAACTAAAGATAACCATTTGAAAACCACGAAGAAATCCCTTTCCTCCACGTGCAAAAAAGCCTCCATCAGCTATTAAATTTGACCACGTAATTGGTCCATATTCTCCTTTGCCACCAGTTAACATTAAATAAATAATTAAGAGAACAAAGGCAATAATAGTAACAATTTTAATAATTGCAAAACTAAATTCTAAATTTCCAAATACTTTTGCAGAAATTAAATTAATTATGAGCAATATTATGAGAGTAATGGTACCAGGAATCCAACTAGGTAATTTGGGCCACCAGAATTGAAAATATATCCCTAAGGCAGTAACTTCGGCCATCGCTAAGGTGAGCCAACTGAACCAATACAGGTAACCTGATACACTACCAACACTTTTTCCTAAATATTCACTTATGAAATCAATGTACGTATTTTTATGCAGATCAGAAAGTATTAGTTCACCTAAAGCCCGCATTAAGAGAAATAGGAAAAATCCCACCAATCCATAAATTAGAATAACTGATGGACCGGCTAAATGAATGCTATTTCCGACTCCCAAGAATAATCCCGTACCAATTGTTCCGCCGAGCGCGATCAATTGGATGTGAGTATTTGAAAGACTGCGTTTCATTGTATTATTTTCTTGTTCAGGGGAAGAAGAATTTTTATGTGACATAAAAAGCTCCTTTCTGGACACATTAAAATTTTAACATAATTTTTTAATAAAGATAATTAAAAATAGAGTGTGGACAAAATTTTAGAGAAATTAAATATTAATAGTTATTTGTGAAGAACAATGCAAAATGATTAATTTATGCCAGTATTTAATAACGTAAGGCAGTAAATATAAGAAGTTAAGTTTGATAAAAATTGAGCAAACATATTTACAAAGTATATTAAGTCGCAGTATACTGATATTGATCAATGAATCACAAGCATTGCATATTTAGGAGGCACACAATGGTGCAAGCAAAAGAAGATAATGTTGAAAAAGTAATTGATACCTATGTGGCCAAAGCTCATATAGCACTTGACGAAATGGCTGACTTTTCTCAAGAACAAGTTGATAAAATTTGTGAAGCAATGGTCAAGGCCGCATTAGACAACAAAGAACTGCTAGCAAAAATGGCAGTTGAAGAAACTGGTAGAGGTAAAGTAGAAGATAAAATTATTAAAAATGCTTTTGCCAGTGAGAATATTTGGGAAGATATTAAAGATAAAAAAACTGTAGGAGTTATTAAAGAAGATAAAACCAAGGGATTAATTGATATTGCAGAACCCAAAGGTGTTATAGCTGGAGTTACACCTGTCACAAATCCTACATCTACAGTTATTTTTAAATCACTTATTGCTATGAAGACCCGCAATGCCATTATTTTTGGTTTCCACCCACAAGCACAAAAATCTTGTGTGAAAACTGCCGAAATTTTACGTGATGCGGCGGTAAAAGCAGGAGCTCCTGAGAATTGTATTCAATGGATTGAAAAACCTAGTCTAGAAGCAACTACGGCATTAATTAATAATCCCGGTATTCAAACTATTTTGGCGACAGGTGGTCCTGGTATGGTTAAAGCTGCGTACTCGTCAGGTAAACCGGCTTTAGGTGTGGGTCCTGGTAATGGTCCGGCTTACATTGAAAAGTCTGCAGATATTGAAAAAGCGGTTTATGATATTATGTTATCTAAGACATTTGATAATGGTATGATTTGTGCTTCGGAAAATTCTGTTGTAGTAGATGAAGATATCTATGATAAAGTAAAAGAAGAATTTAAATCTTGGAATTGTTATTTCTTAAATAAAGACGAAATTAAACAATTTGAGAAGACCTTTATTGATCCAAAACGCGGAACCGTTGCTGGACCAATCGCTGGTAAAAGTGCAGTAGAAATTGCTAAATATTGTGGTATTGATGTACCTGATAATACAAAAGTTCTTGTAGCAGAATATGAGGGTGTAGGTAGAGATTATCCTTTATCTGCCGAAAAATTGTCACCTGTATTTACTCTATATAAGGCCAAAGATCGTCAAGATGCATTTAGAATCTGTACAGAACTTTTGAATTATGGTGGGCGTGGTCATACTGCTGGAATTCATTCGGAAGATAATGAGGCAATTAAAAAATTTGCTCTAGCTATGTCTGCTTGTCGTATTTTGGTAAATACACCTTCTGCTTTAGGAGGAATAGGTGGAGTATTTAATGCAATGACTCCATCACTTACTTTAGGTACAGGTTCATATGGTGCTAATTCAATGTCTCATAATATCTCAGTTGATGATTTAATTAATATTAAGACAGTCGCTCTTAGAACGAAGGAATTTCCTGAATTATCAATCAGTAAAGATTAAGATTGGTTAAATAAAAAAAGAGATTATCCAGAATGTAATGGATAATCTTTTTTTATTTAAATTCATTAGTAAATATTAAAATTTATCGGCTTTCTTTAAAATCTTTTTAGCCTTATCTAAACTGTGATGTTCGGCTCTATAACGTTTAATATCTGAACCACTTACATCAGATAAATGACTAAGATCTTCATCTAGTTGTTTGAATTCAGCTTTAAGATCTTTGACGACCTTTTCTTCAGCTTCAGTGTAAAGTGCTTCTTTGGATTCATCTTTAGCGTCTAATTCAATACTATCCTTTGAAACTTTCTTAGCATGCTTTAAAATTGATTTAATATCTTTGATAGTTTCGTGTTGAGCAGTGCGATGGCGCTTGTCAGGTTCACTGTCTTCAATCTTGGTTAAATGTCCTTCAGCATCAGCAATTTTCTTAGAAATTCTATCTAATGCTCTTAATTGTCTTTTAGTGTAATCTGCCATAATAATTACCTCCAAACAAACTTAATATAATCACTTAAGACATCTTTAATATAAGACTCTTAGATCTAAATTACAAAAAATATGCTTATTAAAATTAGCAAAAAATAAAGACTATCTTAACTTGTAAGATAGTCTTTATTAAAATATTTAATTACCTATTTTAGAATTTGTGAGCTTTCTTTAAAATTTCCTTAGCTCTGTCTAAAGTATGGTTTTCAGCTCTGTAACGCTTAATATCTGAACCATCTTCATCAGGTAAATGACTAAGTTCATCATCTAATTCCTTAAATTCAGACTTAAGGTCTTTTACAACCTTTTCTTCAGCTTCGGTGTAAACAGGATCTTCAGCTTTACCCTTTTCTTCAGCCTTTAATTCGTCTTCTGAAACTTTCTTAGCGTGCTTCAAAATTGACTTAATATCCTTGATAGTTTCGTGTTGAGCGGTACGGTGACGCTTGTCAGGTTCGCTTTCTTCAATCTTAGTCAAGTGACTTTCAGCATCAGCAATCTTCTTAGAAATTCTGTCTAAAGCNTTTAATTCTCTCTTAGTGTAATCTGCCATAATAATTACCTCCAAACAAACTTAATATAATCACTTAAGACACTTATAATATAAAACTCTATTTTTCTAATTACAAAAATAATGACTTATTTTTGTTCTTAACTAGTGATTAATATTTATCAGCTTTTTTTAAAATCTCTTTNGCTCTATCTAAAGTGTGNTTTTCAGCTCTGTAACGCTTAATATCTGAACCATCTTCNTCAGGTAANTGACTAAGNTCNTCATCTAATTNCTTAAATTCNGANTTAAGNTCNTTTACAACCTTTTCTTCAGCTTCGGTGTAAACAGGATCTTCAGCTTTACCCTTTTCTTCAGCCTTTAATTCGTCTTCTGAAACTTTCTTAGCGTGCTTCAAAATTGACTTAATGTCCTTGATAGTTTCGTGTTGAGCGGTACGGTGACGCTTGTCAGGTTCGCTTTCTTCAATCTTAGTCAAGTGACTTTCAGCATCAGCAATCTTCTTAGAAATTCTGTCTAAAGCTTTTAATTCTCTCTTAGTGTAATCTGCCATAATAATTACCTCCAAACAAACTTAATATAATCACTTAAGACATCTTTAATATAAATCCTTAATTACTTAATTACAAAAATAATGCACTCAATATTAAAAGAAATTTTTACAAAATATGCTCAGGCCGCAATAGAGTGGGATTTATTGTAAAATGAAAGAGAAGAGTTATAAAAATAGAATAAGGAGGAAGTCAGATGATTAAATTAGGAATTATTGGTTCAGGGATGATTGTGCATGACTTTTTAAAAATTGCCGATCAAATACCCAATTTAGAATTAACTGCTATTTCAACTACAAAAAGAAGTGAAAAAGTTGGAAAAGAATTGCAGGCAGAATATGGAATAAAAGAAACTTATACAGATAATAATGAATTATTTAATGATCAAGAAGTAAATACTATTTATGTAGCAGTTCCAAATAATCTACATTATCAAGTGGCCAAGCATGCTCTTGAACATGCAAAAAATGTTATCTGTGAAAAACCATTTGTGGCTACACCTGAAGAAGCAATAGAATTAAAGAAAATTGCTGATCAACATAATGTATTCTTGGTAGAAGCTATTACTAATATTTATTTGGCTAACTTTGAATATTTAAAAGAACATTTAAACAAGATAGCACCTGTTCATAATGTAGAATTGAATTATACACAATATTCTAGTCGCTATGATGATTTCTTAAAGGGAATAATTCAACCTGTTTTTGATCCAACTAAAGATGGTGGAGCCTTAATGGATTTAGGTATTTATAATATTCACCTTGCAGTTGGTTTGTTTGGTAAACCAGAAGAGATTCATTATTTTCCAGTAATGCAAAAGAAAATTGATACGTCGGGTAATTTAATTCTTACTTATCCAGAACTTCAGGCTAGTTTGTTAGCAGCAAAAGACTCGTATGTAACAGATCAGTGGAGTTATATTGAAGGAGAGAAAGGAAGCCTAAAAATTAAGGGCTCTACAGGTCAATTAAAAGAAGTTGAGTTGGACTTGAAGGGAAGAAAACCTGAAAAGATTGATCTTAATAAATATAGTCATCGAATGGTGGCCGAATTCGTTGAATTTAGTCGGATGATTGAAGAAAATGATCGCCAAGCAGCTGATGAGGCTTTTAATCATTCATTAACTGTATTGGAAGTCCTAACTAAAGCCAAAAAACAACGTTAGATAAAAGGGAGAGGAAAACCTCTCTCTTTTTGCGTTATATCGGTAATCTTGGTATAATTTTAGAATATATGTTCGTATAAATTCTTAAAGAAATGAGGTGGAAAATGTTAACTAATAATTTAATCAGATATTTGAAACAAAAATATGGCTTAACTTTTAAACAAATGTTAACGAATAATCGAAATATTTTTGTTTTAATGGTACCGAATAGTAAAGATTTTTTTGCTATCCTTTCGCGAGTTCCTAATAAACAAGTAGGAATAGATAAACCGGGGCATGCAGTTACTTTAGATTTAAAATGTGGTGAATTTTCTAAGACTTTAATTGATTTGCCTGGGTTTACAAAATCATTCAGGATTAAAAGCAATCAGTGGATTGGGATGTGGCTTAATCAAGTAAATGATGATGAAGTTAAAAAAATAGTAGATTATGCTTATAAATTGGCTCTGAATGGTGAAATACAAACTACAGGTCAATACTTATTAATTCCTGAAGATGAGGAATCTGAAAACACTCTATATCATGCAGAAACCATTCCACCTAGAAAAAATAAACAAAATAATCAATCTCTTGGAAAAAGAGAATCTGATATTCCCCAGGAAATTGAAAAAATGCTACAAAGTTATGATTATACAGTTCTTCCCGCATTAGGAAGACAAAAAAATTTCTACCATCAAGGACAATTGATGGCAGACTATGAAGATGACTATAATCAAAATTTTACCTTTACTCGCTTTTACCCAACTTATCATGATATGACAGTTCATCAGTTAAGAACTTACTTTACTTGGCGAACTAAAGTAAGAAAAGGAATATATGAATCAACTAGTAGATCTTATGTATTTATTTACATCTATGAATTGCTTAATCAAATAGGTGTAAAAAATCCTGAGGAAGGATATCAATTACTTAAAAAACTTTATGAAGAATATGTGTTAATTTACGATTCTGAAATAAAAAAATATCTTAATAATTGGCGTAAAGATTATGTTACTTTTTATAATTTAGAAAAATATAAAGACGAGGTTTTTACAAAAGAAAACAAGAAAGATGATCTCTATGAAGATTTGTTAAGACCCACAAATTCTATTAACTTAAGTAATAATTTAAAACAATTATCTACTTATCATGGTAAAAGTCCGCTAGAAGAACAAACATATCAACAACTAGTTTTTTTTGTTTGGCGTAAGCTTTTAGCAAATAAAGAATACTTTGATTTTGCTAAAGAAGTATTATTTACAATTACTGAGAGAGAATATTACTTCTTTTCGCGAGCAATTTTATATAATCGAGTTCCTCATTTTGATACTTTTCAAGTGTCTTCTAGTAGAAAATTTTATCAAAAAAATGGTCATACTTATTATCAATATTTTTCACCAGTAGCACGTCAAAGAACAAAAATAAACGCCGTTTTGCATGAAATTGATCGTATTAGTAGGATTGAGTACCAAATGGGAAGAAAATTAAAGACTAATAATTTAAAACCTGCAATTGTTTTAACAATTGAACAGGCTGTTAAAGAATTTCATGCTACAGAAATTGAGGCTCAAAGACCCAAAATTAAAATTAATTTTGACCATTTAGATAAAATTCGTTTAGATGCGTCTAAAACGCGTGAAAGTTTGCTTACTGAAGAAGAAAAAGAATTGGAATTAGAAACAAATAAAGAGCAAGAAGACTCTAAAAGAATGGTAGAAAGTCAAATTGAAAGAAAACAGGTAATAGAGAAAGAAATACCTTATGGGTTAAGTAAGGATGAATACTTTTTCTTAATGGCACTCTGGCATCAGACTTCTTGGAAAAAAGAATTGCAACAAGAGCACTTAATGACATCTATTTTGGTAGATAGTATTAATGAAAAATTATTTGATGAAATCGGCGATAGTTTGATTGAATTTAATGGAGATGAACCCATAATTATCGAAGATTATCTTCCAGATTTATTAGAATTATTTGGTAAGGAGGAATAAAGATGACTGAGAAGAAGCGCAAAATTCCTAAACGAATTGCTCAAACTGTTTTGAATTCCCTAAAAGGGGGAGTTGTACCGCGAATTGGCCTTCCTTATATTACCGTGGGACGGAAAGCAGAAATTGAAGCATTACTTCATGATGTTGACATTATTAGTGAAGGGGGAGCCTCCTTTCGCTTTGTAGTAGGTCGATATGGATCGGGGAAAAGTTTTCTATTACAGGCAATTCGTAATTATGTAATGGATAAGAATTTTGTTGTAGTAGATGGTGATCTTTCTCCAGAACGACGATTGCAAGGAACTAAAGGACAAGGCCTAGCAACTTACCGCGAATTAATTCAGAACTTAGCTACTAAAACTCGTCCTGAAGGTGGGGCATTACCATTAATTTTGGATCGCTGGATTAATTCAATTCAAGCAAAAGTGGCGCAAGAGACCGGTTTGAATCAGGAAGATAGTGAATTTTCTGAAGCAGTAGATAAGAAAATTTATGAAGTCATCGGTAATTTAAATGAATTAGTTCATGGATTTGACTTTGCCCAACTTTTAAAGATGTATTATGAGGCCTACATGAATGGTGACGAAGAAACTCGTGCTAAAGTAATTAAATGGTTTAGAGGAGAGTACAGTCGTAAAACAGAAGCCAAAAATGAGTTGGGCGTTAATATTATTATTTCCGATGATGATTGGTACGAATATATTAAGTTATTTGCAATGTTTTTCAGACAGGCCGGTTACGCTGGGTTAATGGTTATGGTAGATGAACTTGTAAATATTTATAAAATTCCGAATAGTATTAGTCGTCAATACAATTATGAAAAAATGTTAACGATGTATAATGATGCGCTTCAAGGTAAAGCTAAATATTTAGGAATAATAATGGGAGCCACCCCACAAGCAATTGAGGATCGAAGACGTGGTGTTTATAGTTATGAAGCATTACGTTCACGTTTAGCCAATGGAAAATTTTCTAAAGAAGGAGCAACTGACATGTATGCTCCAGTAATTAATTTAGAGCCTTTAAATGCTGAAGAAATGTTAGTTTTAACTGAAAAACTGGCTCAAATGCATGCAACTCTTTATGGCTATGAATCAATAATTACTGATGAAGATTTGGCAACCTTTATTAAAATTGAATATGGTCGTGTAGGTGCAGATACTAATATTACGCCACGCGAAGTGATTCGTGACTTTATTGAACTATTAGATATTACGTGGCAACATCCTGATCAAAAAATTGGTGATTTACTTAATTCAGATGAATTTAGTTATACCAAGTCAGAAGCCGTATCTGATGAAAAGAGTGATGATTATACTGAATTTACAATTTAGTTAGTTTTAATTAAAAGGGGATGAAGAAAGTGAATATTTTTAATCGCTATGCTCCATTCATTCAAGACTACATTTATGATCATGGTTGGCAAAATTTGCGCCCAATTCAAGTAGCAGCAGCGCAAGAAATTTTTAATACTGAGAATAATGTTTTGTTAGCGGCCTCGACTGCTTCTGGTAAAACTGAAGCGGCCTTTTTTCCTATTCTTTCAGAAATTAGTGAAAAACCGGCCGATTCAGTTCAAGTACTGTATATTGCGCCCCTAAAAGCGCTAATCAATGATCAATTTGATCGTTTAAATGAATTAACTCAAGATACTGAGATAAAAATTTGGCGCTGGCATGGGGATGTCGCTCAAACACAAAAACGAAAATTATTAAAAAAACCATCCGGAATATTACAAATTACGCCTGAATCTTTAGAAAGCTTAATTATTAATAAGCATATAGCAATTCCTGATTTATTCCATGGTTTGCAATATATCGTAATTGATGAATTACATTCATTTTTGCGTAGTGATCGTGGTGGACAAACATTTTGTCTACTTGAAAGATTAGCTAAGCTTGCTCAAGTAAAACCTAGAAGAGTGGGATTATCAGCTACAATCGGTGATATGACGGCGGCCGCTAAATTTTTAGGAGCTGGAAGCGGACGTAAAACTAGTGCACCAAAGGTTCAAAGTGGAAAACAAGTTTGGCATTTATCAATGGAACATTTTTATCAAACTGATCCACAAGCAACAAGTGAAGATTTTGATCCTGCAGAAATTGTGGAACCCAAAACGGATATTGCCCCGGCTTTGGCCGATCCTGGAATAGGCTATATCTTTGAACATACTCGCGGCAAAAAGAGTTTGATTTTTACTAATAGTCGTGAAGAATGTGAGTCAGTGTGTCAAGAATTACGTGAATATTGCAGTTATAATCACGAGCCTGATCGGTTCTTAATTCACCATGGAAATTTATCGCCGGCATTACGGCAAACTGCTGAAGATGCCATGAAAGATCCGGACGCTTATGTATCAACTTGTGCAACTGCAACTTTAGAATTAGGGATAGATGTTGGTAAATTAGAAAGNGCCTATCAAATTGATGCACCTTTTACAGTGTCAGGATTTTTACAAAGAATGGGCCGAACNGGNNGACGTGGNACNCCACCAGAAATGCATTTTGTTATGCGTGAAGAACATCCAGAATCAAGAGCNATGTTACCNGANNTAATTCCNTGGAGNTTATTACAAGGGATTGCCTTAATTCAGTTGTATGCTGANGANCATTGGGTNGANCCNCCNCAGCCTAATCGTTTACCATACAGTTTNCTTTACCATCAAACAATGTCTACNCTAGCNGCTAGNGGNGAAATGANNCCNGCAGAGNTAGCNAGTCGNGTNTTNTCNNTGGCATATTTTAAGAATGTAAGTCAACAGGATTATCAAGTCTTGTTACGNTATTTATTNAANATTGATCACATTCAAANAACNGAAAATGGTGGNCTNATTCTTGGNNTNGCNGGNGAAAAGATTGTTAATAATTTTAAATTTTATGCNGTATTTATGGAAAATGANGAATTTAGTGTTCATGCAGCGAATGAAGAATTAGGAACAATTGTTAAGCCACCTCCAGTGGGAGACAAAATTGCGATTGCTGGTCGAGTATGGGTTGTNGATGAAATTGATCGNAAACGNCANCANGTTTATTGNCATGGNGTAAAAGGACATATTGGAGCATATTTTGGGGATGTNGCNGGAGATATGCACCCNAAAATTTTACAAAGAATGAAAAAAATTCTTCTAGAAGATAAGCAATATCCTTACTTAATGAAAAACGCTCAGGCCCGTTTAGCACAGGTACGAGAAACCGCACAACAAGCCGGNTTGAATCAGCGTTCTCTTATTAATTTAGGTGGCAAAATGTGGGCNTTTTTTCCTTGGACAGGAAGTTATGGATTTTTGGCTTTAGAAAGATTATTAAGAATTAAATGTAAGGNCCAATTAAAATTAAAAAATTTCGAATCAACTCGTCCTTATTTTATGACTTTTACGATGGATGCCGATGAAAATCAATTCTTTGAAGTTCTACGAAGAGAAGCTAACGAAGAATTTGATCCTTTAGAACTTGTATTTCCAAATGAAGTACCAGTATTCGATAAGTATGATGANTTTTTACCAGATNAATTAGTAAAAAAAGAATTTGCTAATAGTGTGNTAGATGTATCGGAAATGCGTAAATGTGTAGAAAAAATGGAATAATAAAAAAGCAGGAAGTTTAAAATTAAACTTCCTGCTTTTTTTNGATATTTGATTTATTTATCTTCATANCCNTTTGGATGACNTTGGTGCNAATTCCAGGCCGNAGCAATTACTTCATCAACATTTTCATGCTTTGGTTGCCAACCTAAAACAGTTCTTGCTTTAGTTGAATCAGCTACTAAACTATCAGGATCACCACCACGACGTGNACCAATAGTATAAGGAATATCAATTCCAGTAACTTTTTTAGCNGCTTCAAGAATTTCAAGGTTTGAGTAGCCATGGGCAGTACCTAAATTAAATACATCCGANTTGTTAGTTTCCATTAAGTGTTTTAANGCNAAAATATGAGCATCACTTAGGTCTTCTACTTGAACATAATCGCGNACATTTGTACCATCTTTNGTGTCNTAGTCGTCCCCAAAAATAGTAAAGTTACCATCACCGGTAATTGCACTCTTCAAGATATTAGGAATAAGGTGAGTTTCTGGACCNTGATCTTCCCCAATTGAGCNATCACTTGAAGCACCAGCAACGTTGAAATAACGTAAAGCAACTGACTTAATACCATCGGCCTTATCAGCCCAGTGCATAATCTTTTCCATCATCATCTTAGTTTCACCATATGGATTAATTGGATNAAGNGGGCTATCTTCAGTAATTGGTAATGACTTAGGAATACCGTAAGTTGCGGCAGAAGAAGAGAAGACTAAGTATTTTACGTTAGCATCATTCATAGCTTGTAATAAAGAAATCATTCCGGAAACATTGTTATCATAATATTTCAGAGGTTTCTTTACAGATTCTGGAACTAGTGAGTAAGCCGCAAAGTGCATTACTGCATCGATCTTTTCATCTCGTAAAATTTTGCTTACTAAAAATTTATCTTCAATATCACCTTGATAAAACTTGGCTCTTTTATCAACGGCCTTACGGTGACCGGTATAAAGTGAATCAAGTACAACTACTTCATTTCCGTCTTCAAGCAATCCCTTAACTGCATGAGAACCAATATAGCCAGCCCCACCAATAACTAATACACGCATAAAACTAACTCCTTAAAATAAATTGAATTGTTATTTTAATAATAGCATATGTGGGGTGCACTTTAAGAGGAAAATTAAATAATATTAGGTTTAATTAAAAGATAAGCAATAAAAATGACATCTAGTTAGCAAAGGATTATGATAAAGGCAAAAAATAGAAGAAAAGGTAGTTGGTATTTTGTCAAATACTTTTTTTATGTTATATACTTTTAGTAAGTAATAAAGAAAGAAGAAAGCTTATGATTCATAATTTGACAACTGATGCCCAAACTAATCATCGCTCTATTAGAAAATTTAAAGATCAAATTTTAAATGAAGAACAGTTGGCCACATTGTATACAGTTTTTCAACATACAGCTACCAGTATGTTCATGCAAAATGCTTCTTTAATTCATATTACTGATTCTAAGAAAAAGAAAAATATCCAGAAGCTTTGTAATCAGAAATATGTTGGTGCCGAAGGGGATCTATTTGTCTTTGTTGTAGATCTATATCGTAATCAACAAATTCGTGAACAATTGGGCTATGATGATGGACGCGTACATACAACAGATATTTTCTTTCAAGCTATGGAAGATACAATTTTGGCCTTTCAAAATGTGGCCAATGCAGTAGAAAGTATGAAGTTAGGTTATGTACCACTTGGTACAATCAATGATCATCCTAAGAAGATGTTGAAAGAGCTTGATCTGCCCAAGCTTACTTTTCCAGTTTTAGGGATGCAAGTAGGAGTTCCAGATCAAGCACCTCAATTAAAGCCAAGATTGCCACTTAAGTTTTCATGTTTTGAAAATGAATATAAGAAAGATTTCAATGTTAAGGATTTGGCAAATTATGATCAAATAGTTACTACTTATTATGATTTACGTGATGCAAATCGTAGAATTGATTCTTTTACTAAGCAAATTACTGGAGCTAAGCTAAATAATCATGAAACTGATCGTGATGAATTACCAGAATTATTACATAAACAAGAACTTTGTCTAGATTGGAAATAAATCACAATTTTAACTAATAATTTTATAAAGTATATGAGACAATAATTTCAGGAGGTTTTTATGCCATTTACACTTTCAGAAATTATTGTCTTATTTTTTACCTATTCAGTAATTGGCTGGATCTGGGAAACATTTTATTGTTCTATCAAAGATGGACATTATGAATATCGTGGCTTTTTATTTGGCCCTTATTGTCCAGTTTATGGATTTGCGGTAACAACAATTCTAATTTGCACTTATAAAGTACAAGATAATATTTTTTTATTATTTATTGTAGGGATGATAGTAGCTACAATTTTTGAATTTGTTGCTAGTTTATTTTTAGAGAAGGTATTCCATTTAGTTTTATGGGATTATTCTCATTTATGGGGTAATATTCAAGGTCGTGTAGCACCGATTATTTCCTTATTTTGGGGGATCGGTGTGGTACTTTTAGTTAAATTTGTTCAGCCTACAGTTCAAAGAGTTATTAATTGGGAAGAGGCCAAAACGCATGGTGCTTTGGCCTTGATGATTATAATTATCATGGGTACTGATCTTGTATGTACTATTATTAGTGTTGAAAAATTCCATAATACTACGCAAAAGTGGAATGAAAGGATTAATGCACGTTTAGATAAAGTACATGCAGAATTTGATCAGGCAACTGAAAATTGGAAAGTTAGAAAAGATTTGGCGAATTGGCATGAAGATATAATTAAACATATTGATGAAATTCGTCCTAAAGAACATTTAAGCTGGAATCAAAGGCGTCTCTTGAGAAGTTATTCAAAGATGAAGTTTAATGATACGAAACACTTCAATAATATGAAGCAAGATTTAATTAAACATGGATTATTAAAATAGAAATTTGAATTTGACTGGGCTTTTTTGCTATAATTTTGTTTGTCAAAAGTAGCTGAATTAGCTCAGTTGGTAGAGCGCTTCCCTCGTAAAGAAGAGGTCGCCAGTTCGATCCTGGCATTCAGCATAAATGAAGCTCAGCAGAATTGGAAAGTTCTGGTGGGCTTTTTACATATAAAGATATATTGTAATTACCTCAAGCATTAGTCTAGGTCCTACTTTTATCACTACAAAGTTACAATATTAACGCAATGTAACATAAATCCAATATATTACAGCAATGTAACAAAATTGTGCATTTCTTTAATAAAAAAAGTTCATTCTGAAATAGAGCTGCAACATAAACCTTGTACTATAGTTACTGTCAAATGAATGAAACGAATTTTTTATTTAATACTTAATTAAAAAGGAGAAAATTAATTTTGAAGAATTCTAAATCTATCAATTTTAAATCTGTCCTCACTAAATCACTTATGGCAGCAGGAGTAACTTTAGCAGGTCTTGTTGCATTAAATACTACTTCAACTCATGAAGTACACGCAGCTGTTACTGCAAATGATCCACAATACGTAACTGTAAACTATTCACCAAATTATGGTGTAACTGTTTGGGATAGTTACAAGAGTGATCGTCATATCACTGGTGAATACTTACAAAATGCAACCACTTGGAAAGTTTACGATGTTGAATATGATCAATATGGTA
>JAAVAW010000005.1 GCA_014803905.1 Lactobacillus sp.
AGTCCCAATGCACAAATAATAGAAACTTTCCATTTTCCTGTAATTACTTTTAAGAGATAGTTAGTACCCATATGAAAATTATTCGTCAAACTCTTCACCACTTTTAATTTATACTTTTTAGTTACTATTATACTTCAAAGTAACTACTTACTTTATACAAGCATAATAATTACAATAACTGTATGTATTTTCAATCATTTCAATAAAATAGTTTGTAATTTTGGGAGGTAACATTAATGAAGTACTTCAAAAAAAACATCGGTAACAATGGAGCTTATGCCAAATATTATCTTCAAGAACGTAGTGAAGAAGTTGATCCGCAACGTAAATTTCCAACTATGATTATTTGTCCCGGTGGAGCCTTTATGATGACCTCTTTTCGTGAAGATGAGGCAGTCGCATTACGCTTTTTGGATGAAGGCTTTAATGTGGTGGTAGTCCATTATGCAACTGATGGGACAGATAAATACTTAGGTAAAAGTAGTGCCCAGCTTCCCAAAAAACCAGCAAGTCTATTTCCGAATTCTTTAGTTGAGCTTGCTCAAGCGGTTAGCTATCTCAAAGAACATGCGACTGATTGGGGTGTTAATGAAAATTATATTTGTGTTGGTGGTTTTTCGGCGGGAGCTAATATTGCGGCACAGTTAGGTGTGTATTGGCAAGAAGAATGGTTAGAAAAGTTAGTTGGTAAGCCTAAAGAATTGTATCGCCCAACACATTTAATGTTAGGTTATGGCGCATATGATTTATCAGATAAAGGTAATTCACGTTATACTAAAATGTCAGAGATTATGAGTTATGCTCGTCATGCTTTATTCGGAACAGTTGATCCGGCAGAAGAACAATTGGATAAAGTAAATCCTATAAAACATATTAGTACTTTTACACCACCGACATTTTTATGGCAAACTGCAATGGACGAAGTTGTTAATGTGCAGGGGACGATTGATTTTGAGCAAGCTCTTTTTAATAAAAATGTTCCGTTTGAAGCTCATATTTTTAATGAGGGTGGTCATG
Organism: Lactobacillus sp.; assembly: GCA_014803905.1. GTDB lineage: Bacteria > Bacillota > Bacilli > Lactobacillales > Lactobacillaceae > Lactobacillus. The sequence goes on from JAAVAW010000005.1 coordinate 1,018, forward strand.
GTCTCTCGTTGGCCGACTTAAGAACAGGTAATAGTCAAAAACAGGTTAATTTTCAAGTAAGTAAATGGTTTGATCTTTTTATTGAGTGGTTAGCTCCCCATAAAAGTCAAAAGGCTACTTTCTTTTCAGCAGATTAATTATGAGGTGATTTTATGGTAAAAATAGATCTTGATTTTGTAAAAAATTTAACGCTTGAAGAGCGTGCAGAACTAGTTACAGGAAAAGATTTCTGGTTTACTGCTAGTGTTCCCGGAGTTAAATCAATGATGATGACTGATGGACCATCAGGTTTAAGAAAGCAGGCCGATGGTGCTGATGCGTTAGGAATCAATGCTAGTGTTGATGCAGTTTGTTTCCCAAGTTCAGCTTTAACAGCAAGTTCTTTTGATGAAAAGATGCTGTTTAAGTTAGGAGAAAATCTGGGAATAGCAGCAAGTGCAGAAAATGTTGGTGTGTTATTAGGACCGGGAGTAAATATTAAACGTAGTCCTTTGGCAGGGCGTAACTTTGAATACTTTTCTGAAGATCCCTTGTTAGCTGGGAAAATGGGGGTTGCCTATGTAAAAGGGGTTCAAAGTAAAGATGTCGGAGTGAGCGTAAAGCACTTTGCGGCAAATAATCGTGAAGATCAACGTTTTACTTCATCTTCAAATGTTGATGAACGTACTTTACGTGAAATATATCTTTCTCAATTTGAAAGAATCGTTACTGAGGCACAACCCGCTACAATCATGTGCTCATATAATCGTTTAAATGGAGTACTTAATTCCCAAAATCAACATCTTTTAACTGATATTCTTCGCAATGAATGGGGCTTTGATGGCTTTGTAATGTCTGATTGGGGTGCAGTCGCTGATCATGTAGCGGCATTAAAAGCAGGATTAGATTTAGAAATGCCTGGTAAAGGCCAAGCTTCAGTTGATGAAATTGTGACTGCAGTTAAGGAAGGCCAATTAGATGAAGCTACTTTAAATCGTTCTGTGTTACGAATATTAAAGATCGTTGAAAAATGGGGTAAAAATTATGCTAGTGAAGTAGAGTATGATAAGGATCAACAACATGAATTTGCTCGTAAATTAGCAAATGAAAGTATTATTCTCTTAAAAAATGAGAATCAGCAACTTCCACTTAANNCTGAAAAATCNNTNGCNATNATTGGNGANTTAGCGCAAAAGCCACGCTATGAAGGTGGCGGTAGTTCCCATGTTAATGCTCACCACCTAGTTACGCCACTTGAAGCTGCACCTAAAAATGCGGAATATGCTNCTGGCTATGNCTTAACTACAAATGAACCTGATAATGANNTAGAAAGAAANGCTATTGANTTAGCAAAACAAAAAGATCAAGTNATTTTCTTTGCTGGTTTTCCAGAAGAAATGGAAACTGAAGGCTTTGATAAAAAATCAATTGCTTTACCAGAAAATCAAAATNATCTTTTAGCCGAAATTGTTAAANTTAATCCAAATGTAGTAGTGGTATTAGAAAACGGCTCAGTAGTCGAAATGCCTTGGGCTAATCAAGTACCTGCAATTGTAGAAACTTATTTGGCAGGTGAGGCGGTTGGTGAAGCTACTTGGGATATCTTAACTGGAAAAGTTAATCCTTCAGGAAAATTATCTGAAACTTTTCCAATTAAATTGGCAGATAATCCAACTTATTTAACATTTGACGCTAGCAAAAAAGAAGAAAATTATCATGAAGGAATTTTTGTAGGCTATCGTTATTATGATTCTAAAGGTGTTCCAGTACGTTTCCCATTTGGTCATGGATTAAGTTATACAGAATTTGAATATAGCAATTTACAAATTTCTGAAAAGGAAAATAACGTTGAAGTAAGTTTTAAGATTAAAAATATTGGTNAAAGAACCGGTAAAGAAGTAGCCCAACTATATGTTGGCAATAAAACTAGTTTTATCGAAAAGCCAAAGAAGGAATTAAGAGCCTTTACTAAGGTGAACCTTGAACCAGGAGAAAGTAAACAAGTAGCACTTTCTTTAACTCGGCGANANTTTGCTTGGTATAACGCTGAAAAAGCAAGTTGGCAAATTGATAATGGAAGTTATGAAATTTTTGTTGGTTCTTCTGCTTCTGACATTAGACTTAAGGATGAATTTACTTTAACAATTGGTACAAATCCAACAGTTAAAATTAATCGCGATACTTATATTAATGAAGTAATTAAGAGTAAAGATCCAGTTGTAAGAAAGGCATTGCAAACGTCTGGTTTAGGTAGTGAACTAGAAAAGATGTTAAGCCCAGAGAATGAAGCTATTTTTGCCAATATGCCATTACGTGCATTAGGAATGGTAAATATTCCTGATAAAATGGTTAAAAACTTTATTGCAGAAGCTAATTAAGGAGAAAAATTTAATGAAGGTATTAGTAATTTTAGGTAGTACACAACGTCCTGGTACTTCAACTACTTTAGCTGAGGCTTTTATTAAGGGTGCACAAGAAGCAGGTCATGATGTAACGATTTATGATGCGGCAAAAAATCCCATTACTCCAATGCATGTTGATGCTAATAATCGTGCAATTCCAGGAGATGAAAATACTCAATATTATCTGCGTTTATTAGAAGAAACTGATGCAGTAGTCTTTGCTACACCACTTTATTACTTTGGTATGAGTGCCCAAATGAAGGCAGCAGTTGATCGCTTTTATGAAGATGATTACGGTTTAATGGGTAATAAGTATGGTGTCTTGCTAGCGACTGCTTGGGGCGATAGTTTTCGCTTTGACAATTTAGTTGGTCATTATCATGCAATTCTTCACTATATGAAATGGGTTGATGCTGGTTACATCACTGCCCAATGGTCTGATAATGTTGATTTATTAAGACGTCATGACTACATTGAACAAGCCTATAAACTTGGACGTCATTTGGGTGAACCAATTAGATAAGACTAGAGGGAGAAAATGGAAAGTCAAAAATTTGGTAATAAGATATATCTTCGTTTAGATAAGGGGGATGAAGTATTAAAGAGCGTACTTCAAACCTGCCAAGAACAAAAAATTAATTCGGCTACTTTTTCTGGAATTGGTGCTTGTGACAAGGTTGTAATCGGAACATATCTTCCAGAAGAACANGACTTTTTACGTCATACTAAAGAAGGAATGTTAGAAATGATTAGTTTAATGGGAAATGTAACTCAAGATGCTAATCATACTAAGTTAAATATTCACGCTCATGGTATGTTTTCATATCTTAATTCAGAAACTAATACTATTCAGTACTTTGGTGGTGATTTAAAGTCTGCTCAGATCATGTATACAGGTGAAATTGTAATTGAACCTGTGGTGGGTGGTAAGATATTTAAGCAATTTAATCCAAAAGTTGGAATAGACGTTTGGCACTTTGAAAAAGAATTAGAGTAAAGTAGAACATCAAAAAGGCTCTCAGGTTTTTTCTTGAGAGCCTTTTTATTAATCTAAATCTTTACCATTAGAAGCAATAACTTTTTTGTACCAATAGAATGAATCTTTAGGGTATCTCTTTAAGCTACCCTTCCCATAATCATCTTCATCGACATAAATAAAGCCATAGCGTTTCTTCATTTCACCGGTACTTGCACTTACTAAATCAATGCAACCCCATGGTAAGTAACCAATTAAATCTACGCCATCATCAGTAACGGCTTTTTTCATTTGTTCAATATGATCACGTAAATATTGGATACGATAATCGTCATGAATCTTATGATCTTCAGTCATCTTATCATATGCACCTAATCCATTTTCAACAATAAATAATGGCTTGTGCCAACGTGTAGTCATCCAATCCATGGCATAACGTAGACCGACAGGATCAATAGCCCAACCCCAATCATTAGTTTTAATAAATGGATTATCGACTAAATCACTTTCTTCTCGGTAGTCTAAGTGATCACTGTATTTAGCAGTAAATGACATGTAGTAAGAAAAGGCTACATAATCAACGGTACCATTTTTTAAAATTTCTAAGTCATTGTCTGTAATGTCTAAGTTGTAATTCTTTTTATCGAAATAAGCTGTTAACCATTTAGGATATTCGCCATTAACATGGACATCTCCAAAGTAAAGACGAGAATCCATTGCACGTTGGGCAAATAAAACGTCTTCTGGCTTTGAAGAAGCAGGATAAATTGGACAAAAAGCCAACATACANCCAATTTGAAGGGATGGATCAATACTATGACCAACTTGAACTGCTTGAGCACTGGCTACTAGTTCATAGTGAGCAGCTTGGTACATCATTTTCTGTTTATCATCACCCGGTTTAAATTTAATACCTGAGTTTTCATANACAGAAATATCACTTTCATAATTAGTTTGATTATTGATTTCGTTAAAAGTCATCCAATACTTAACTTTATCGTGGTAGCGATCAAAACATACTTCTGCAAATCTACGGAAGAATTTAATTAATTTACGATTGGACCAACCTCCATATTCTTTAACCAAATGAATTGGCATTTCAAAATGGGAAAGAGTAACTACAGGTTGAATATTATATTTTAATAATTCATCAAAAACTTTATCGTAAAATTCTAAACCTGCCTCATTAGGTGCTTCTTCATCACCATTAGGAAAAATCCTAGTCCAAGCAATTGAAGTTCTAAAGGCCTTGAATCCCATGTCAGCCATTAATTTAATATCTTCTTTATAGTGATGGTAAAAGTCATTTCCCATATGGTTAGGGTAATATTTATCAGACTCAATAGTGTCAGTTAATTCACGTGGATGTTCGTGACTACCTAAAGTCATAAAATCGGCAATCGATAAACCTTTGTTGCCTTGTTGGTAACCACCTTCAAGTTGATGCGCAGCTACAGCACCGCCCCATAAAAAATTATTTTTAAATGTATTTGTTGTCATCTAATTACTCCTTTTGCCTTACTAATAATTATTATATGAAATCGGTTACAAAAAAGATATAAATGAGTAATCTTTTGAAATAAAAATTCAAACTAGTTTTTTGTATCAAAGATGGTACGCTATGTACCATAAATTATTGCTGCATCAAATTTTCTAAGGTCTTATCTAAATTTTCAATAAGATACATTACGGGAATTTGAGAAGTTAAATTGTAATGATTGGAGGAGTAATGGGTTTCATTAATGTAACTTAAAACATAACGACTCATTTTAGCAATAGTACTGGACTCATTACTTGTAATACAAACAATAGTTACATCTTCATCATTAACAAATTCATTAATTAATTCAATCAATTCTGATGTTTCACCCGATACTGAATAACACATAATAATATTGTTACTTGTATTTTTAAGTTTGGCTCTTAAAGGATAGAAAGGCTCAGTAATTGCAGTAGTATTAAAACCTAAGGCTGCCATTGTTCTTGCGGCATACTCTGCTAAATATCCAGAATTTCCCATACCGAGAGTAGTGATATTATCACTTTGATAAATTTTATTAGCGACCAGCATGATTTTGGTTTCGATATCTTTGGGAAAGTTGGATGCATCAATAAAATTCATTTTATTAGATTGCGGTTGGAAAGATAGGTGATTATTTTTTAAATAGGCCTTAAATTCAGGAAAACTATTGAATCCTATCTTATGAATAAATCGCATTACTGATGAATTAGATACATGTGAACTCTGAGCAATATCACGAACTCGCATATAAATAACTTTATCAACATTTTGAGTTACATAACGATAAATTGTCATATCGACAGTTGATAAAGAAGATAGGTCTTTAAAACCAAAATAAGCCATATTCTTGTTCTCCTTGAATTCTTTAGATTATAGAATATCATAATTTTTGGCCAATGGAACATCTTGTTCCAAATAGGGAATATTTTGCTTAAGAAGCGAATAATACCTAAGTAGCAAAATTTATTGTTTATTAGAAAACGCTTTCATATAATAAAACCGTAAAGATAATATAAAAATTTACGGAGGATAATTATGAAAGATTTTATTAACAAGAAAATTCTACCTCCTATTATGAAGTTCGTTAATACTAGAGCNATTGTTGCTCTAAAAGATGGAATGGTACTTTCATTACCATTTATCATGGTAGGATCTATTTTCTTATTATTAGCGTCATTTCCAATTCCAGCAGTTGCTAATTGGATGAATCAAATGGGGTTAACTCCCTATTGGAATCAAGCATATAATGCATCTTTTGGCATTGTTGCTGTATTTGCAGTAGTAGGAATTGCCTATACGTGGGCAAAAAATGAAGGTGTAGAGGGATTAGCTTCTGGAATGACAGCCTTTGTAGGATTTTTAGTAATTATGGATCCTACTACGGCTGTTACAGAAGGTAGTAAAACAATTATTCCGGCCGGGAAATCAGCCAGTCTATTAATGGGCTTTATTGATAGAACTTGGCTTGGTGGTCAAGGAATGATTGCTGCTATTATCGTTGGTTTAATTACTGGTTGGATCTATACTTGGTTTGTTAAACATAAGATTACTATTAAATTACCTGACCAAGTTCCTCCTGCAGTAGCCAATTCATTTATTGCCTTAATTCCTGCGGCTATTTTAACTACCGGGTGGCTTATAGTTTATATTTTCTTCCAAAAAGTTGCACATACTACAATGACACAATGGATCTATACTACTATTCAAACCCCACTTCAAGGTGTAACAGATTCATTTGGTGGTATCTTACTTTTGGCTCTCCTAGTTCCATTTTTCTGGTTCTTTGGTGTTCATGGTTCAACTCTTGTAGGAGGAATTGCAGGACCAATTTTAAGTGCAAATGCTTTACAAAATGCAGCTATTTTTAAAAAATATGGTTATGTAGATGCAGCCCATGGTGGCCATATTGTTATTCAAGGATTATTTGATCAATTTAGTACTGTGACTGGTGCTGGAATGACAATAGGGTTAGTTGTTTTTATGGCTTTTATGGCAAAATCTACACAGTTAAGAAGTATCGGTAAATTAGCATTTATTCCAGGTATTTTTAATATTAATGAACCAGTATTATTTGGACTTCCAGTTGTAATGAACCCAATTTTGGCTTTACCATTCTTTATCATGCCACCATTATCAGCAGGTTCAACTTATTTACTAATTAAAGTAGGTATTTTACCTTACTTAAATGGTGTACAGGTGCCATGGACTACGCCACCAATAATTTCTGGTTTATTAATTGGTGGCTGGAAAGTAGCAATTTGGCAAGCAATTATTTTAGTTGTTTCATTCTTTGTTTACTTACCATTTGCTAGGAGTTACGATAATATGCTGTATGCCAAAGAACAAGGCGCTAAGGAAAGTAAATAATAATTATGTGTATTTTTAGGTGAAAAAATGACGCAATATTTAGCTTATGACATCGGTGGTACAAATTTAAAATATGCTTTGCTTGATAAGGAAGGGCATATTATTGAAAAAGGAAGTACCCCAACAAAAACCGAAAATATAGNTNAATTTTTGAATTCAATGTATGTCATTGCTGATAAGTATCAAGGAAAATTTGAGGGAATTGCAGTTTGTGCTCCTGGAAAAATTGATACCAAGAAGAAAATTATTCATTTTGGTGGNGCCTTACCNTTTTTGGATGGNTTAAANTTAGAANAAANTTTAGGTAACAAATATCACGTACCCGTAGGAGCAGAAAATGATGGTAAAGCCGCTGCATTATGCGAACAGTGGTTAGGTGAANTGCATGAAGTAAATACTGGTGCAGTATTAACACTTGGAACTGGTGTTGGTGGTGGNATNTTAATTGATAATCGNGTACTNCATGGGCGTGATTTTCAGGCCGGTGAACTTAGTTGGATGATTACCAATCAAAGTGCTGGCTTACAAGANATGAATGCTTATACAGGTAGTTCATGTTCAGCCGTCAAGATGGTAAANGCAGTTAATACGAAAATAAATAATAAAGATTTAAATAATGGTAAACTTGCTTTTGATGCAATTAAATCTGGAAATGAAGCTGCTGTAAAAATTTTTAAACAATTTTGCTTTAATGTAGCCGTGATGATTTTAAANATTCAAACTGTAATTAATGGGGAGAAAATTGTAATTGGTGGAGGCATTAGTGCACAACCAATTTTAATAGAGGAAATCCGGCATCAATTTAAGAAAATTTTGACTGATAATCCAATGCTTGGTGATCAAGTAAATCCACCAGAAATAGTAGCAGCTAAATTTAAAAATGATACAAATTTATATGGTGCGCTTTATGCACTGTTGCTCGAGTTAAATGGGCAAGAAGTAAGATAGTTTATTTATAATTCNANAAATCCGTCTACTTTNTAATTTNAAGTAGACGGATTTTTTATAGAAAAATATTGACTTNAAGTTAACTCCAAGTAGTAAGCTAATTTTGAGGAGGAAATTATGGCAGANTTAACAATTACTCAAGTTAGTAAAAAGTATGGTTTAACTACTGATACNTTAAGATATTATGAGCGAATTGGACTTCTTCCTCCNATTCCNCGNANAANNAATGGNAATCGTTACTNNCCNCNGGAAATANTAGATTGGATTGAGTTGGTAGTATGTCTTCGTCAAGCGGGAGTTCCNATTGAAAAGNTAATTGATTATGCGCATCTTTTGGCNTTAGGNGATGCNAGTTTAAANGCTAGAGANGATNTANTACAAGANCAATTNGATAGNTTAAANCAAAAAAGAAAGAGCCTNGATAATTCAATTGACCNCCTTACTTGTAAAATAGATCTTTATAAGACNGGGAAGATCAAGGATAGTAAGAATTATTTTGTNGATTTAAAAAGNAAGGNAAGTAGTAATAATGAAGAGTAGTCGCTTTGTANAAAATAATGAAATTGAACCTGTTGANGTCGATAAACCCGTAATTNAGGATGATCAAGATGTTTTAATNCGNGTGGTACGTACTTGTGTCTGTGGNTCTGACTTATGGACTTATCATGATGTNCCAGAAAAGGGTTTAATTAATTCAGGACATGAAGCCNTAGGAATTGTAGAAGCTGTAGGTAAAGATATCACTACAGTAAAGCCGGGGGATTTTGTNATTGCACCGTTTACTCATGGTTGTGGTCATTGTCGTGCTTGTTTAGCAGGCTTTGATGGTGTATGTATGAGTCACAAGGATAATTGGAGTGATGGCTTTCAAGCTGAATATTTACGCTTTAAATATGGTCAATGGGCTTTAGTCAAGGTACCGGGAAAACCTGAAGATTACAGTGAAGGAATGTTAAAATCACTTTTAACTTTAGCTGATGTGATGGCTACTGGTTATCATGCAGCGCGTGTTGCAAATGTAAAACCAGGAGATACTGTAATTGTTTTAGGTGATGGGGCTGTTGGTCTTTGTGCAATTATTGCAGCTAAAATGCGTGGTGCATCTCGTATTATTTCAACTAGTCGGCATGCTGACCGTGAAGCTTTAGCACGTGAATTTGGTGCTACAGAAAACATTGCTAGCCGTGGTGAAGAGGGAATTAAACAATTACTTGAAACTACAAATGGTGGTGCTGATGCAGTTTTAGAATGTGTTGGTAGTGAGCAATCTACTCAAGAAGCAATGCAAATTGGACGACCAGGATCAATTATTGGTCGGGTAGGGTTACCCCATGGAAGTAAGTTAGATCCTGCACAAACTTTTTATCAAGATAAAGCTCTAGCAGGGGGTCCAGCATCAGTAACTACTTATGATAAAGAAATTTTGCTTAAGGCTGTTTTAGAAGGTAGAATCAATCCAGGCAAGGTTTTTACCAAAACATATACACTTGATGATATTAATGATGCCTATCAAGATATGGCGGATCGAAAGACAATTAAATCTTATATTAAAATTGATTAATTAGATTAGTGACTCCAAATTTTTATAGAAAAATACTTTAAAAAAGGGCTCTTAGTCCTTTTTTCTTTTATCTAATTAAATTACGTAATATTGAATCTAAAGCTGGCAAAGAGTAAGATTTTAAATAACAGAGTAATCTTGGGAGGAAAAGATTTTATGAAAATTAATAATAAGACACGTTATGGCGCTACTTTTTTAGCTACACTCCTTGCTAGTACAACTATTGCTACAGCAGGTGTAACTTACGCAAATTCAGTTACTGGTACACCAGAAGAACAAGCTGATATTACCAATTGGATTGCTAATACTCCGCAACAAGTTTCAAATAACATGGCAATGCAACACATTGACGTTAATAATTTAAATGGTGTTCGTTACGTAATTCAATGGGGAGATACTTTATCAAGTATTTCTCGTGCTACCGGTATTTCTGTCCCTAAGCTTTGTTATGATAATAATATTACCAATGCTAATTTGATTTATGCTGGTAATATCTTGATTTTAAATCGTAATGGTTATGTACCAACTGATTTCCATCCAGATGTTAATCCATATATAGTAGCTCAAACCAAAGTTACAATTAATAATGGACCTCAAAATGTAAACATTAATGTACAACCAACTACAATTAAAAAATATTACGATAATTCAAACAATTCAACCAATACTACTAATGTTTATAAGGCTCCTAGCGACTCTACCCAATCTAGTTCTGACAGTAACAAGGATAAAGATAATTCCACTAAAGATAGTTCTAAGTCGACAACTATTTCTGCAGAAGATATTGCTGATGGATTAGATAAAGCTAATAACAACGATAAATTATCATTCCAAGCAACTGATGATGCTAGTGATATTAACGATGCTGATGAATTAGATATTGATTCTAGTGATATTACTAAGGCTGTTAAGAAGGATGATTATGATGATCTTCTCGATAAAATTAATGATGCCTTAGATAAAGACAAAGATGATAAAGATGTAACCATCTATATTGAACAAGATGGGGATGACATTCATATTTACGCAAGCTATGACAAGAAAGACGAAGATAGTCAAAGTAGCTCTAAAGATGAAAACAATCAAAACAGTGATAAAGATAGTAATGATGACGAAGACAGTCAAAGCGATGAGAAGGATAACAGTGACGAAGATAGTCAAAACAATGATACTCAAAAGAGTAATCAAACCAATTCTCATGACGAAGATACCGATGACGAGGATGATTAATAACTAATAGAGGATAAGAAAAAATGAAAAAAAGCACAAAAATAGTTATTGCAGTTATCATCGCAATCTTGGTAATTGGTGGTGGCTTTTATTACTATGCTAGTCATGCTGCTGCTAGTCATGTTCCTGGTCATGTGTATGAATACACTTCAGTTTCAGGTAATCAAAAAGCTTATATGACCTTTTCACAAGCAGGTGATGAAGTAATTGTTACCCCTAATAAAGAAAAGGCATTACAAGCTAGTGATAGTCCTAGCGATTTTGAAAAAATTTATAAAGAACAAGCCAAAGAAGGAAAATGGAATTATAAGGCTGATGGAAGTAAGCTTACTATCTCTAAAATTCAGAATAACCAAGTTTCTTTATGGCAATATAATAATGTTTTAGTTTTGGGCAAGAAGATGCACTCAAGTAGCTTTACCTATCAAATTATTAATGCCGGGCAAGGGATAGATAAAAAAACTACAAACTTTGAACAAATTAAGTAAAAAGAAGTTTAATCCTGATGATGAATCATGAAATATTTATCATCAGGATTTTTTTTAAAGTAAAAAGGCTATAGTAAAAACTATAGTCTAAGTACCAGTCAAAAAATCATATTAATTTATCAATTTAATTCTATTTTTACTTTTGTATTATCTTTCATCTTACTTATCACTGGAGAATAATTTTCTGAGGTAAATTTTCCNATAATGTGAATGCCAGGATAGTAATCAACATGACCATAGTAAAAAATAATTCTTTGATCGGGTGACCAGTAGCCAATTTCTCCTGATTTACCTTCGTCTCCCTTTGGCATGCCTTTAATTGACAAAGAATGGTTCAGGTCCGCCATCTTCTCTGGATTACCCATAAAACTAGTAAAAGTTAAGGTAGTGGGTAATTCTTTTTTTAAATCCTTGGCCGCACNTGTAGAATTTAATTGTGCATTTAAAGTCTTTCCATTAATAGTAATTTTTAAATTTGTCATTTTAGTTTGATTCCTTTCTTTTGTAGTATGTGTAGTTGAAATTGAAGGAGAAGAGTTCGTATTGTTCTTNTGATTTGAACAACCAACTAAATTTAAAGTAAATATTAATATTAAAAATAAAGATAATTTTTTCATTATTTCACNNCTAAAAAATNGTTCAANAAAATAATNAAAATGCTTGACTTGTAGTTAACTCAAAGTAGTAATTTACATTCAGGAGGTATTTAGATGTCTGATTTAACTATTACAGAAGTGAGTAAAAAATACAATATAAAACCTGATACTATTCGTTATTATGAACGCATTGGGTTACTTCCTAAAATTCCTCGTAAGAATAATGGTAATCGTTACTTTAATGAGGGGATGCAGGGCTGGATTGAAATGATAGTGTGTTTACGCCATTCAGGTGTTCCTGTTGAAAAATTAATTGATTATGCTGATATGTTACGTGTTGGNGATGAAACTTTACANGCACGTGAAGATTTATTAAAAGAACAACTTAAAGAATTAGAACAAAAAAAGAAAGATTTAAATCGTTCAATTAATCGCTTAAAACATAAAATTTCCCTTTATGAATCAGGAGAAATTAGAGAAAACAAAAGCTATTTTGAAGAATATAAGATTTTAGATGATTAGGAGAAAACTAATGACNAAAAATACAATAGTACTTGGAACCTGGGCTTGGGGCGATAATAACAGTTATTTTGGTAATAATTATGATGAGGATCATTTCCGACCAGTTTTTGATGCCGCAATTGCCAAAAANTTATCCTTTTTTGATACTGCGACNGCTTATGGTAATGGAGGCTCAGAAAAAATTCTGGGTGATTTAATGCAGAGTGTTCCACGTAATGAACTNACGATTTCTACTAAATTTACTCCTCAAATGGCACCNGCTACAGATAATCCTGTTCAAACNATGCTTGATGAAAGTTTAAAACGTTTAGGAACTGATTACATAGATTATTANTGGATTCATAATGATGCAGATGTTGAAAAGTGGACTCATGATCTTTTACCNGTNTTAAAAGCAGGCAAGATTAAACATGTNGGNGTATCTAACCACACNCTAAGTGAAATTAAGCGAGTACAAGAGATTCTAGCTGAGGAGANTTNTAAACTAGATGNAGTTCAAAATCATTTAAGNTTATTAGATCGAAGCTCAGAAAAGGCTGGAATTTTAGATTANTGTAAGAAAAATNGTTTAGAATTTTTTGCCTACATGGTATTAGAACANGGTGCGTTAACTGGTAAATATAATGTTAATAATCCTTTCCCTGCTGGTAGTGTTCGTGCTCNNGCTTATAATGATAAATTGCCGCAGTTAACCGACTTAGTTGATAAATTAACAGAAATTGGTAAAAAGTATGATTTATCTGCAGCTCAAACAGCTATGGCTTGGGCNCTCTNTAAAGATACTTTCCCAATTATTGGGGTAACTAAAGTTAACCAAGTTGAAGATGCAGCGCAAGTTGNTGCTACTNGATTGACTGAAGCAGAAGTGANAGAATTAGAAGCTGTTGCNGCAAAAATCAATGTCGATACTACTGGTAGTTGGGAACCAAATATGAACGAATAAAAGGAGNTANACAATGANTTGGTCAAAAGAATTAATTAATGAGATTAATAAGAGTACCACGGTTCAAAATCAACCTTATGANAAGACTAAGGAACCTTTTCAAGANAATCCGCTTTGGGTTGTAACTATTGATAATCATGTTTATTTGCGTGCTGGTAAAGGAAAAGAGAGTAAGTGGTANCAAGAAGGACTTAAATATGGNGGTCAAATTGAAGTTAATGGNNAAANTNTCAAAATTACTTATCGACCTGTAACTGATAAAAAAGAAGAGGATGCTGTAACAAAGGCTTACTTAGAAAAGTATCATGGCCAATATCCAATTGATATGATGGTTTCTGAAAAGTGTGCGGAAGCAACGGTTGAATTAATTCGCCAATAAATTAATCAAATAAANAAAAAGAGAGAATTAAAAGAATGAAAGCTAGAAAAAAAGGATTAATAATTACTATTATTGGAATTGTCGTTCTAATAATTTTCTTATTGGGATTCTTACATCAAAAAGAGACTAGCAATAAAGTTCAAGTAGTGGCTAAAACAACTCCAACTTTCTTTTTTCATGGTTGGGGCAGTAGCTATCATGCCGAAGAAGATATGGTTAAAGCCGCCCAGCATGCTGGTGTTACTAACGATGTCATCAGAATTAACGTAACTTCGAAGAATAAAGTGATTTTTCATGGAAAGTTAAAGAAAAACGCAAAAAATCCAATTATTGAAGTGAATTTTGATGATAATAAATTAGNTAAGGCAAGCAATTATACGACTGGATATGACACAATTGGTGCANATTATGTGAATACNGCTNTAANTGCTGTTACTAANAAATACCATTATNATAAAGTAAATATTGTTGCTCATTCGATGGGAAACTTGGAAACAGCTTATTATTTNAAAAAATATCCTAACAAGTTACACGTGGAACACTTTGTTTCAATTGCNGGTCACTATGATGGAATTATTGGAATGAATGATGAACCTAATGAGCTTAAATTAAATAAAAAGACGGGTAAGCCTAATATTATGCNTTCAGAATATCGGGGCCTCTTACCATTGAGAAAAACATTTCCAAGAGATACACGNGTATTAAATATTTNCGGTAATTTAGAAGATGGTACCAACTCAGATGGTGATGTTGGTATTAATTCTGCTAAGTCGTTAAAATACTTAGTAAAAAATAGAGCCAAGTCTTACCAAGAATTAATGATTAAGGGTAAAAATGCTCAACATAGTAAACTTCATGATAATGATGAAGTAAATAGAGCGATTATCAAATTCTTATGGGAATAGAAGTTAAAATAATTGACTAACTTTTAGTAAGCTTATAAACTAATGCTGTACTTTAACAGTAAAGGAGACTATAAGCATGAAAGTATCAATTTTAAATTTGGCTCCCTTAAGAAAAGATAATAAATATCGTGAAGCTATTAAGAATATGATTGAGTTGGCACAAAAAGCCGAAGAGTTAGGCTATGAACGTTATTGGATTGCTGAACACCACAATAGTAAATCATTTGCCAGCTCAGCTACCCAAATTCTAATTGATCAAACTTTAGCTGCAACTAAAAAAATCAGAGTAGGTTCAGGTGGAGTTATGTTACCCAACCATAGTCCCTATATTGTGGCCGAACAATACGGTACTTTGGCAACACTTTATCCTGGTAGGGTTGACCTAGGTTTGGGACGGGCTCCTGGTACAGATATGAAAACTGCTCAAGCATTAAGAAGAACTGAAATAACGGCTAAATTTCCCGAAGAAGTAGAAGAATTAGCCGGGTATTTTGAAGATACAAATAGTGTTCATGCTTATCCAGCAGCAGGTGTGAAAGTTCCGATTTATATCTTGGGCTCAAGTACAGATAGTGCTCATTTGGCAGCAAAGTTAGGGCTACCTTATGCCTTTGCTTCTCATTTTGCTCCTGGGATGCTTATTGAGGCTGTAAAAATTTATCGTGATGAATTTAAGCCCTCAAAAGTTTTGGATAAGCCTTATGTAATTGTCGGTGCCAATGCCTATCTGGCTGATACTAATGAAGAAGCAAAACGTTTAAGTACTACCCAAACTCAGGCATTTGCTGACTTGGTATCTAATAATTTACGTCCTTTACAACCACCAGTAGATAATGATGATCAAGTTTGGGATAAAGTACGACAAGCCGACAATGCTCAGGTGCCTAATTTTGGACCAGTAAAATTTAATGCCGAAGACCTTATTCAAAGAAAGAAACAAAGAGCCGACAATATGGCAAGAGTCACTTTTATTGGTGATAAGGAAACAGTTAAAAAACAAATTGAATATCTTCAAAGTAAAGTTGATTTTGAGGAATTAATTATTAATAGTTATATTTATGATATCAAGGCCCAATATCATTCATTTGATTTACTCAAGCAAGTTGTTGATGAATTTTAATGTAAAAGAGAATGTATTTACATTCTCTTTTTTACTGAAATAAATTTTTAATATAAAAAATTAAATAAAAATATTTAAATTAGGAATTTTATATGAATTTATGTAATAATAATGCATAATAGAAAAGAAAGTTGAATATGAATTGAATAAAAAGATATAAAATGTAATTAAGGGATAAATTTTATTTTTATTGGAGGAGAATAATGAAATACTGGCTTACTAGTCTATTTACATGGCTAGCGATATTTTTTGTTGCTGTGACAATGATCTTAGTGCAACAAACAGATGGAATTGAATTAGCAGAAATTTGGGCACTAAAGGAAAACTACCTAATGGTTTTAGGATGTTTTGGTATGATTGTTTTAGTAGTCCATGTATTTTGGCTATTTTCGTTAAAGAATAATAAGTAGGGCTTTAATTTTTATGATTAAGGCTCTTTTTATTTTGAAAAAGTGGATAACTATGCGAGAGAAAATAAAAAACATGACTATTTATTTTTAAATATTCGTTTAAAATATAATTAATTTCAATAAAGGAAGATAAAAATGGGATATTTAGAATTAGCGATAGCAATTATTGCAGAAGTATTAGGAACCAATTTTATGAAAGCATCGGTAGGTTTTACAAAATTAGTTCCATCCATAGCAACTATAATTGCCTACCTTATTTGTTTTTATGCCTTTTCCTTATCATTGAAAACAATTAACCTTGGCGTAGCGTATGCTACTTGGGGTGGAATAGGTATTATTTTAACTACAATTATTGCTGTGATCTACTGGAAGCAGGAAGTAAACTTACCACAAATTATTGGAATGATTTTAATTGTAGTTGGAGTTGCAGTAACTAATATATTTTCTAAAGGTCATTAAAAGAAAAAGCAGAAACGATTATCTAGCGTAAATCATTTCTGCTTTTTCTTTTTTTAATTTACTAAGTGTTTCTAGTAAGGCCTGATTCTGATCACGTAAAAGTTTTATTTCTCTTTCTTCAGGCGTCATTGATTGTAAGGATTTTTTAGGACGACCACGTCTTTTAGGTCTAGCTAGTGTTCCTTCATCGGCTGCTTTATGCCATTTATAAATAATAGATGAACTTGAAATACCAAAGTGTAAAGCAGTTGCTTCATAAGAAGCATTATTTTTCGTTTTCCAGTCTAGTACTTCTAATTTGAAATCTAAATTATATTCTTGATGACTCTTTTTTTCTTTGAGAGCCATTGGACCATGTTTTTTAAATTGCTTTACCCAAAATAAAAGTTGTGAACGGGAAGCAATATTAAGTTTTTTTACAATTTTTTCTGAACTTACACCTTGTAAATAAAGATTTACTGCAAGCTGTTTTTCTTTATATGTAAATTTACTCAAAATAAATCCCTCGCAAATTAAATTTGATAGCTTTATGATAGAAACTAAATAAAGTATTACTTAACTAACAATTAATAATATAAATGGTAAAGGTAAAATAAACGTAAACTCAAAGAAAAAATATAAAATGACGAAAATATTAATTGCTGAAGATGATAAAAATATCCAAAAATTACTTAGAGCTTATCTTGAACCGGACTATGAAATAGTTCAGGTGTATGATGGGCAAGAAGCGTTAGATTATATAAAAAATAATATTATTGATCTCCTAATTACAGATGTAATGATGCCGCGAATTGATGGATTTGAATTAGTAAAAATTCTGCGACAACGCAAAAATGAATTTCCAATTTTGATGTTAACGGCAAAGGATACGATTCAAGATAAAACAATTGGCTTTACAAATGGAGTAGATGATTATATGAGTAAGCCAATTAATTATCAAGAACTAAAGTTACGTTTGTTAGCACTGATACGAAGAACTAAAGTTGAAACTCCTCAAAAGTTAGAAGTTGGTAATGTGGTAATTGATAAAAAAACTTATACTGCTCATCGAAATGGAATAGAAGTAGACTTTTCTAAAAAAGAATTTGAGTTGTTATATAAATTACTTTCTTCTCCAGAGCAGATTTTTACTAAAGAACAATTATTAGATTCTATTTGGGGTGAAGATTCTTTTAGTACAGAAGATACGGTAAAAGTGCATATTAGTAAGATA
>JAAVAW010000006.1 GCA_014803905.1 Lactobacillus sp.
GAAACTGAAAAGTTAAGTGATGGTAAGAAATATGGTGCTAATAAAGAAGACGATATTTCCTTTAAGATTATTGCTGATCACGTACGTACGGTTTCATTTGCGATTGGTGATGGTGCATTACCATCTAACTCAGGACGTGGCTATGTTTTACGTCGTTTAATTAGACGTGCTGATTTAAATGGCCAACGCTTAGGCATTAAAGGGGCATTTTTATATAAACTTGTGCCAGTTGTTGGTGAAATTATGAAGTCTCACTACCCAGAAGTAGTAGAGCAACAAGACTTTATTCAAAAAGTAATTAAAAACGAAGAGGAAAGATTCCAAGAAACACTTTCATCTGGTCTTAACTTACTTGATAACTTAATTGCCCAAGCAAAAGAAAATGATGACAAAACTATTTCAGGAAAAGATGCTTTCAAGTTATTTGATACTTATGGTTTCCCATATGAATTAACTGTTGAAGCAGCTGAAGATGCTGGCTTAAAGGTAGATAAAGCTGGCTTTGATGCTGAAATGAAGGCACAAAAAGAACGTGCTCGAAATGCTCGTGGTAATTTACAATCAATGGGTTCACAAGATGTTACTTTGATGAATATCAAAGATAAGAGTGAATTTGAATATGGAATTCTTGAAGAAGACCATGCTAAGTTAATAGATATTGTTGTTGATGATAAGTTAGTAGACAGTGCTGATGGCGAAACAGCAACCTTAATTTTTGATAAGACACCATTTTATGCTGAACGTGGTGGTCAAGTTGCTGATCATGGTGATATCTATAACCAAGATGGTGAATTGGTAGCAAAAGTAACTGATGTTCAACATGCACCTAATGATCAAAACTTACACTTTGTGGATGTGATTTTACCACTTAAAAAGGGTGAAGAATATGTCCTTAAAGTTGATCAAAAACGCCGTCGTGGACTTAAGCATAATCATACTGCAACTCACTTACTTCATGCAGCATTACGCCAAGTATTAGGGGATCATACCCATCAGGCTGGTTCTTTGGTAGAACCTGATTACTTGAGATTCGACTTTTCAAGTTTGGAACCAATGACTAAACGTGAAATTGATAATGTTGAACGTTTGGTTAACGAAAAGATTTGGGAAGAAATCCCCGTAGAAACTACAGTAACCGATCCAGAAACTGGTAAAAAGATGGGTGCTTTAGCCTTATTTGGTGAAAAGTATGGCGATACGGTACGTGTAGTTAAGATCGACGACTTTTCAACTGAATTTTGTGGTGGTACTCATAGTGAAAATACTGCTCAAATTGGTATGTTCAAGATTGTTTCAGAATCTGCTGTTGGCGCTGGAACCCGTAGAATCATTGCTGTTACTGGTCCCGAAGCCTATCAATACATGACTGATCATGATGAAATCTTAAAAGAGATTCAAAATGATGTTAAAGCAACTAAAGTTGAAGACGTTAAGACTAAGATTGATTCTATTGAAGAAGAGTTACGCACAAGTCAAAAAGAAGTTGAACAATTAAAGGCCCAAATTAATCAAGCTAAAGCTGGCGATTTATTTAGTGATGTAAAACAAGTTAAAGATCTTACTGTAATTGCTCAAGTTGCTGATGTTGAGGGAATGAATGATTTACGTGATTTGGCCGACAATTGGAAAAATTCGGCTAAATCAGATGTTTTAGTTTTAGCAGCTGAAGTAAACGGCAAGGCTAATATGGTCATTAGTTTGAATGATAAAGCTTTAAAGGCAGGTCTTAAGGCCGGTGACTTGATTAAACAAGCTGCTCCATTATTTGGTGGCGGCGGTGGTGGTCGTCCAAACATGGCTCAAGCTGGTGGTAAGAATCCAGCTGGCTTAAATGATGCAATTGCAGAAGTATTAAAAGATATTGAAGAAAAACAAAATTAATTGAGTTACGTTTTAATATCAAGTAAAATTAATAGTGATTAGATGGGAGGAGTTTTATGAGTTCGCTAGATAAAACTATGCATTTTGACTTTAATCAAAATAAAGGAAAAAATGTTTACGATACTTTACAAGATGTTTATAGTGCTTTGGAAGAAAAAGGCTATAATCCAATAAACCAAATTGTTGGTTACTTGCTTTCAGGCGATCCGGCCTATATTCCTCGTCATAATGATGCACGTAATTTGATCTTGAAACACGAACGTGATGAGATTATTGAGGAATTGGTTAAGAGTTATTTAGGTAAAGATAAATAATGCGCCTTCTGGGATTAGATGTTGGAAGTAAAACTGTAGGAGTGGCAGTTAGTGACCCCTTAGGAATTACTGCTCAAGAAGTAGAAACTATTCCTATTGATGAAACCAAGATGAATTTTGGAATGAAACAAATTAGGAAATTGGTTCGTAAGTTTGAAATTGATGGATTCGTCTTAGGTCTACCCAAAAAAATGGATGGTAGTAGCGGTGATTCTGTTCAAAGAAGTAAAGATTATGGTGAGAGATTAAAAGAAAAATTTTCTTTACCAGTTTATTATGAGGATGAACGGTTAACTACGAAGGTTGCTGATCGAGTATTGGTTCAAGAAGCTGGTATTCATGATCGAATTGAAAGAAAAAAAGTAATTGATCAAATGGCAGCTGTGCTTATTTTGCAAAATTACTTGGAACGAACCAGAAAGGATAAAAAATGAGTGAAAAAATAAATAATCAAGATTCTGAACGTCAAATTACTCTTGTTGATGAACAAGGTAATGAAGAATTGTTTGAAGTATTATTTACCTTTACGTCAGAAGATTACAATAAGTCATATGTTTTATTGTATCCAGCTGCTGTTGGAGAAGATGATGATGTTGAAGTACAAGCATTTTCATATGATGCTGATAGCGATGGAGATGTAACTAGTTCTGATCTTCATGAAATTACCGATGATGATGAATGGAACATGGTACAAGGTGTATTGAATACTTTTCTATCAGATGATCGCTTAAGTGGAGAATAATATGCTAGAAAAGACTAGGCTCGCTAGTCTTTTTTGGTTAAGGAAAAAAATATGTTTTCATTTTTCATTTTATTAATTTATATTTATTGTCTCTATGTGGGATATAGACGTGGACTAGCTTATGAGGGCATTAGCGCAATCGGCTATTTAGTTAGTTTGATTATTGCTGCTCTCTTGTATAAACCCTTTGGTTCATTTTTAAGTTTATGGGTACCTTATCCATCTGCTAATGATCGAAGCAAATTTGCCTTTTTTGATCAAGCAACAGGTTTAACTTTAGATAAGTCCTTTTATGCAGCCGTGGGTTTTGTGATAATTTTACTTTTTTGTTATGGCATTTGGCGGATTATCATGCGGGGCTTTAAACAATTAGAGTTTGCTGAAATAAATAAAGAAATTAACACCTGGGCTAGTATTTTAATTTCCCTCGTTGTTACGCAAATTGGACTGTATCTATTTATCTTTATTTTGGCAACGATTCCTTCACCTGGTTTACAAAATGCACTTGGTAAATCTATTTTAGCTAATAGTATTTTGCGTTATACCCCAGGTCTTTCACATTTATTTATTAATCTATTTATTAATGCAATTTAAAGTAGGTCCCATTACGGGACCTCTTTTCGTAGGTATAAAAAATGAATCCAAAAATTATTGAAAAACTAGAATATAAAAGAATAACCAATCAATTAAGTGATTTTGCTATTACAAGTCCTGCTAAAAAAGCAGCACTTAATTTACTTCCTAGTTCCAGTTATGAGGAAGTCAAAAAAATGATCGCGCAAACTCAGGCCTTAAGTAATATTTTACGTATAAAGGGTCCTCTACCGATTACAGATTTTACTGATGTCAAAGCCAGTTTAAAACGTTTAAAAATTAAAGCAGATTTAAATGGTGAAGAGTTAGGTAACATCTTTCTTGTTTTAGACTTAACCCAAGATGTAAATAATTTTATAGCTGATTTTGAAGACAGAGAAATTGATGTTGCTGCAATTAAGAATTACTTGGATAAACTAGTGGTGCCAGAAGAGTTATATGATAAGCTTGCTAAAGCTATTAGTAGTGATGGTCAAGTTCTTGATTCTGCCTCTTCAACTTTGAATAAAATTCGTCGTGCTATTAAAGCAAATGAAAATGAAATCAAGAATAAAATGAATAGTTTTATTAAAGGTAATAATTCTAAGTATCTTTCTGAACAGATCATTACTATTCGTGATGGACGTTACGTAGTTCCCGTAAAACAGGCTTATAAAAATAAATTTGGTGGAGTAATTCATGATCAAAGTGCCAGTGGCCAAACTATTTTTGTTGAACCNGAATCAGTTTTAAGTATCAANAATCGTCAACAAAATTTGCAGGCNGAAGAAAGACAAGAAATTAGAAATATTTTAAAAGAATTATCTGCNTTTACGGCCNGNTATATTANTGAAATTGCNGCNGATGCNGAAGTATTGACACAATTAGATTTCTTAAGTGCCAAAAGTAAATTGGCTAAGGCAATGAANGCCACNGAACCAATTTTAACTGAAAACCAGGTTTTAAATTTACGTAAGGCTAGACATCCCTTAATTGATCCTAAAAAAGTAGTTGCTAATGATATGCAANTGGGTGAAGAATTTGATACGATGCTGATCACTGGACCCAACACCGGTGGTAAAACTATTACTTTAAAGACNATGGGCTTACTTCAATTAATGGCCCAATCTGGACTTTTTATTACAGCAGAAGAAGGCAGTAAAGTTGGTGTATTTAAGGAAATTTATGCTGATATCGGTGATGAACAATCGATTGAACAGTCCTTGAGTACTTTTTCATCGCATATGGATCAAATTATTAATATTATGAATAAGGTAAATGATCAAGATTTAGTGTTAATTGATGAATTAGGAGCNGGAACTGATCCAGAAGAAGGGGCAAGTTTAGCAATTGCCATTTTGGATGATTTACAGGCCAAGGGATGCAAAATTGCAGTTACTACTCACTATCCAGAATTGAAGCTATATGGTTATAATCGGCTCCGTACAACCAATGCTTCTATGGAATTTGATTTAGAATCACTTTCACCAACTTACAGATTGCGAATTGGAGTTCCAGGNCAAAGTAATGCTTTTGCGATAGCCAAACAACTNGGTATGGATACCCAAGTGGTAGAAAATGCACAAAATTTAATCAAAGATGAAAATAGTGATATTAACCATATGATTGATCGTTTAACTGATCAAACTAAGCAAGCAGAGGATCTAAGAGAACGACTAGAANAAGATGTTGCTAGAAGCGAAAATTTAAATAAGAAACTTCAAGATGGGCTTGACTGGTACAATCAACAAATAAATAAACAATTAGAAGTAGCTCAAGAAAAAGCAAATGAAATAGTAGCTAAAAAGCGTCAAAAAGCTGATAAAATTATTGCTGATTTAGAGCAACAACAAAAATCAGGAGCNATGGTTCGAACTAATAAAGTTATTGATGCCAAAGGTGCTCTTAATAGCTTAGAACGNGAAAGCNCTAATTTAGCTAAAAATAAGGTCCTACAGCGTGAAAAGAGACGTCATCATGTAAGTGTAGGTGATACNGTTAAAGTCCTCTCATATGGACAATCAGGTCAGATTACTAAAAAACTTGGTGAGCATAATTATGAAGTGCAAATTGGAATTTTAAAATTAAAAGTTAGTGATCGNGATATTGAAAAANCTACTTCAACTAATAAAAAGCAAAAAGCAGAAGTCGCGGTTCGTTCAAGTAGAGGCTTGCGGTCCAATAATGCACGCTCAGAACTAGATTTGCGTGGTCAACGTTATGAAGANGCCATGACTAATTTAGATCGTTATATTGATTCGGCTCTTTTAAGTGGATTAAGTACTGTCACTATTATTCATGGTATTGGAACTGGTGCGATTCGAAATGGGGTACAACAGTATTTAAAGCGTAATAAACATGTAAAAAGCTTTAANTATGCNCCAGCTAACGAAGGTGGAACTGGTGCAACTATTGTNCAATTTAAGTAAAACTTTTTACTTGCAAAAAGTAAGTAACNATTTATAATATAGTTATCAAGAAAATTAATTATTATAATTTATAGATGAGAGGTAAGGATTATGGTTGAAGAAATTAATGACAAATCCTTTGAAAATGAAACTAGTGAAGGTGTTGTATTAACTGATTTNTGGGCAACTTGGTGTGGTCCATGTAAAATGCAATCTCCAGTAATTGAGCAATTATCTCAAGAAATGGATGATGTAAAGTTCACTGCAGTTGATGTTGATCAAAATCAAGATTTGGCTAAAGAATTAGGTATTATGGCCATTCCAACTTTAATCATTAAGAAAGATGGTAAGATTGTTGATCGCCTAACTGGTTACACTCCAAAGGANAAATTAGAACAAATCTTAGATCAATATGCTGACTAAGAAAATNAAAAAGGGCACTGGTAATTTTACCAGNGCCCTTTTTGATTAGTCCGTCTGAGCTGTTATTTGAACAGTTTGNTTTTTATCATCGATTTTGGCAGCAGCTTCAGTAGGAGTGCCATTTTGTCGTTCAATACATTCAGCAATAATGCCACATTCAAGTGAAAATTCNTTACTATCACTTGAAATTCGATCTTTCACGATCTGACCAGAAAGTTCAAATTCAGCTGAGTGTCGACGAACTTTTAAAATTTTTAATTTGCCAAATTCTGCCATATCAAAGAATTCAGGTAATTCTTCCACATCTGAGAGATCGTATTTACGGCTTACNTGTTTACCGGCCCAATATAAAATNGCATCATTATCAGGCCCCAAAATTTGCGGTAAAATNGTATCTCGATAAAGTGAATTTAAAAAGTATAGGTGTTCTTGATTGTCTGCCATAATTTCATTCCTTTTTGTCTTCTTTAGTATTTTAACCTAAAATAGGTTAAGTAGAAAAGAATTTTTACCTTCAATATCTTAATTAAGGAGTTAACTTATGGATAATCGTCCAATTGGAGTATTAGATTCAGGTTTAGGTGGATTAACCGTTTTAAAAAAAGTAATAGAAAAATTACCTAATGAATCCACTATGTTTATTGGTGATCAGGCACATATGCCATATGGAGATCGTAGTGAAGAAGAAATTATTGATTTGACGATGGCTAGTGTTAATTTTTTATTGAAAAAAGATGTTAAATTAATAATTTTTGGTTGTAATACAGCTACTGCCGTAGCGATGCCCGTTATTCAGAAAAGTNTTCCGGTTCAGTTAATTGGNGTAATTCAATCAGGTGCNTTGGCTGCTTCAAGACAAACTAAGAACAAGAAAGTAGCAGTTTTAGGAACTACTGTTACTGCAGAAAGCCATGCTTATCGTNAAGAAATTATGGCGCGTGACAAGTCAATTGAAGTNAAAGAGTATGCAGAGCCCCNTTGGGCTCCACTAGTTGAATCAGATCCTGATGANGAAAAGAAACTAGCTGTTGTCCGTGANGGAATAGCAGAAATAAGTGATCANGATTTTGATACTTTAGTTTTAGGCTGCACACATTATCCACTTTTAGAAAATGAAATTAANGCTAATTTAGATTCCTCTAAGCAAATTTTAGATCCTGCTGATCAAGTCGCCCAGTATACTTATAATGTGCTTAANAGAGACGATATGCTTGCTCAAGGNCCNGCTANTCATGAATACTTTACTACTTCNACTGATACGGCTAAGTTTAACCAGATTGCTAGAAAATGGATGGAAGATTCTTCAATTCAATCTANACATGTTGAGGATTAAAAAGAGTTAGGAAAATAAAATGGATACATTATTATTTGCAACAAATAATCAAAATAAGGCAAAAGAAGTAGCTGANGCATTGAGAAAAGCTAATTTTCCTTTAAAGGTAATTACTAATCAAGATTTGTCTA
Organism: Lactobacillus sp.; assembly: GCA_014803905.1. Classification (GTDB taxonomy): domain Bacteria; phylum Bacillota; class Bacilli; order Lactobacillales; family Lactobacillaceae; genus Lactobacillus. The sequence continues at coordinate 7,806 of JAAVAW010000006.1, forward strand.
ATCCACCAGAGGTTGTGGAAAGTGGCACAACGTTTTTAGCCAATGCCAAGTTAAAGGCACATACTTTNGCAGATTATAGTAATTTGCCAACGTTAGCAGATGATTCGGGGCTTAAGGTTGATAAATTAAATGGAGCACCAGGCGTACATTCTGCCCGTTATGCTGGGGAGGCNCATAATGATGCTTTAAATAATGCAAAATTACTAGCAGAACTNGGTGGTGTACCAGAAGAAAAAAGAACAGCTACTTTTCATACAACAATGGTAGTTANCTGGCCGCATCATTTTGAAGATGATTTAGTGACTGAAGGAGAAATTAAAGGACGNATTTTNACTTTTCCTCAAGGAGAGGGAACATTTGGTTATGATCCATTATTNTTTGTNCCAGATAAAGGAAAGACTTTTGCGGANATGACCACTGATGAAAAAAATAGTATTTCTCATCGGGGCCAAGCATTAAGAAAATTATTAACAGAATTACCAGCTTGGTGGAAAAAGATGGAAAANTTAACAAAATAAAAAATGAGGAAGAGNTTNTTCTNCCTCATTTTTTATGNTGAGNTAATTTAGTTCAATTTCATGTTCTTTCATANCTTTAATATATTCACTCAAATAGGCATTTTTAACTTTAGCTTCCCANCCAGATACTACTTGAAAATGAATATTATAAGTTAAAATATTTCCATTTTGTTCAGTAAGACCNACGATAGTGGGACCTCTCTTAATTTTACGTTTAAAAGTTCCTTTGAGTTTTTCATTGGCAGTTTCAATAGCTTGATTTAACTTATGTAAGTCAGTGGTGGCACTTATTTGTAAATTAATATCAACACCAATTCCTCCACGTGTTACATTCTCAACGACAGTAATATTGCGATTTGGAATGTAAGTAATCGTACCATCATAATTTTTTAAACGGGTAGTGCGTAAGCCAAGAGCCTGAACCGTTCCCGTATAGTTTCCAATTTTTACTATATCGCCGACGTCAAATTGACCTTCACTTAAAATTACTAATCCATTAACCATATCACTAACAAAACCTTGAGCTCCCATCCCTAAGGCCAGAGAAACTATTCCGGCACTGGCAACCAAAGTGCCTACAGGCAATCCTAGGATAGAAAGAATACTATAGAGATAAAAAAGTAAAAGAGTGTATTGAAAGACATTAATTGAAAGCTCAGAAAGTGTTCTTTTTCTACCAGTTATTTTAGTTTGAAGTTTAGAATTATTAATCACATAGCGATTAATTAGAGTTTTACCAATACGCCAAATGATCAAAAAAATAATTGAAGTAATAATTAATTGAATGGTTTTACCTAGCAAATTATGGGAAACCTCATTCCAATCGATTGGCTCGAGACCTTTAGTACTAGTTTTACTTTTTGAAATAAATGAAGATAGATTCATTATTGAACTCCTTTATGATGATGGTAGTAGTATAACAAATTATCAAAGGTTATTCATTGCCTGCTTTACTAAATCATGCTAGACTTTTATTGAACAGTTGAATACAATGTGGAGGAAAATTTATGACAATTTCATTTGGTGCATTAGCTGGATTAATTGCTGCTATTGCTTTTCTTATTTTGGTTTTATTCACTCTTCCTATCTTGGTAAAAGCTGTAAAAACCATGAATAAGGTTAATGAAACATTGGACAGCACAAATAAAACTATTAACGATCTTAATTCTCAAGTAGCTGTTTTGATGAAACAAACTGAAGAACTATTAGATAAGAGCAATGATCTACTAACCGATATTAATGGTAAGGTTGAAGACTTAGATCCAGTAGTTCAAGCAGCTGCTGATGTAGGTCGAAGTGTATCAGACATTAACGATTCTTCTAGAAATTTAGTTGATCGTGTAGCTAAGAATCATGCTCGTAGAAGAAGCTATAGTATTTTAAGTTCTTTAGCTAGTCGACTTTTTGCTAGACGTAAGCGTAGAAATGGTAAAGATTAAAATTTAGAGGAGCGATCATTATGAGTAAAGTAGGAAGTTTTATTTTAGGTAGTGTTGTTGGTTTAGGCGCTGGTTTAGTGGCAGCATCTATGTTACTACCAGATGATACTGAAGATGAATTAAAGAAAAAGATTGCCGAAAATGACAAAATTCAAGATTTAAAGGAAAAGTATAATAAGGGTACTGAAGTTCTCAGAACTCAATTAAAATCTTTCCCGAAGAGTGTTGAAGATGATTCTGAATTAAAAGATTTTGATGATATTGTAATCGATGATACAAATAATGATTTAGGTGAAGACGATAAGGCGAATAAAGAAGCTATCTCTGATTTATCTAATGCAGAAGACGATAACAAATAGTCATTTAAAGTAAAAAAAGAGGAAGGAATTANTAATTCCTTCCTCTTTTTTATTTGTAAATGTTAAATTAATCTCTAACAGGGATGTATTTAAGATCCTTAGAAGTATGAGTAAATGTNTCAAAACCATGATCTGTAACGACACCACAGTCCTCAATTCTNACTCCACCGACACCAGGNATATAGATTCCTGGTTCAATTGAAAAACACATTCCTTCTTGAAGCACAATATCATTTCCTTCCATAATTTGTGGAAATTCATGGACGTTCAAGCCAATACCGTGTCCAAGACGATGAATGAAGTATTCACCGTAACCAGCCTTAGTAATAATATCACGTGCAACAGCATCAAGTTCACTAGCNGTAATGCCNGGTNTAGCAGNATCAATAGCNGCTTGTTGGGCTTCACGATCAATTTCATAAATTTCTTTTTCCTTAGCNGAAGGTTCNCCATATGCAACNGTTCTNCTAGAATCTGAAGCATATCCGTTATGCATTGTTCCTAGATCAAACAATACTAATTCATTTGGTTCAATTTTATTCATTGTTGGACCTAAGTGTGGATTAGCTGCATTTTTACCAGCTTGAACGATAGTCTCAAAACTAGTATGCATGACACCTTTCTTTAGTTTTAATTGATAATCAATTTGACCTGCNACNTAACGTTCAGTAACNCCATTACGTAAAGCATCAAAACCTACAGTAAAGGCAAAATCCGCTTCTTCACCAGCAGCNTTTAATTGNTCAATTTCATCTTCTGTTTTAACTAAACGTGATTTGGCAATAAAGGGTGATACATTGCTAGTAAAAATAGAATTAGGGAAAACGGTCTTTAATTGATCAAAACGATCTACTGAAAGATGATCTTTTTCAACGGAAATATTTTTTGGATCACCAATTTTTTGGTGAACNAGATTAGCAATCTTTTTCCATGGATTTTCATGATCTAAGTAGCCATAAACATCGCCACTCCAGGCAGAATTTTTTGCTTCTTCNACATTTAATTCAGGTGCAAAAATAAAGGCTGGNGNNTCCTTAAANGCTANTANNGCAAAAATTCTTTCATGNGGTTCCATATTNTATCCAGTGAAATAGTTGATNCTAATTGGATCAGAAATATAAGCTACATCNTTATCAGTGTCAATTAACCATTGTTGTAATTTGTCTAAATTNTTCATCTTTAAGCTCCTTATTACTAATTGAAAAGGTCTTAACGTGAGTATAGCATATTTTNCTAATAATACTTGCAAAATATTTGTGGAACACTTGCAATNGCCTGGTTTTCTTGATAAGTTAAATAGGAACGGAGTGTGAAAACGCATGCAAAAACAAGAAATAACTATTTATGATGTTGCACGAGANGCAAAAGTTTCAATGGCAACAGTTTCTCGTGTAGTAAATGGAAATAATAATGTACGTAAAGAAACACGAGATCGNGTATTAGAAGTAATCAATCGTCTTCACTACCAACCTAATGCAGTTGCACAAGGACTNGCTTCTAAAAAGAGTACTACAGTTGGNTTAATCGTTCCTGATTTTACTAACTTGCATTTTGCNGAATTATCACAAGGAATTAATGATATTGCCACTTTATATAAGTACAATATTCTATTATCAAGTATTGGTAATAANCTTTTAGATGATGATCGTGTGATTCAGGGNTTATTAAATAAGCAAGTTGATGGNGTNATTTATATGGCCGATCAAATTTCTGCTAAAGGNAAAGAAACTNTAATGCGATCTAATATTCCTGTTGTNCTAGCTGGAACNCTATCNGAAAATAANGANTCTTTTGGTAGTGTAGCNATTGATTATGCTAAAGCAATTACTGAGTCATTGAATACTTTTATTAAAGATNGTAAAAAGAATTTTGCNTTAGTTTTAGATGATNCAAATACNTATTTAAGTAGTGAATACTTTAAAGACAGNTTTAATAANTTTGTAGANGCAAATAGNATTANTAATGCGCATATTTATACAGCNATTAGAACTTATGAAGAAGGATATAAGTTNGTAGAACAGCTNCAAAAAGATAAAATTGATGCTGTACTTACAATTAAAGATACTCCGGCTGCNGGAATTATAAACGGTTTATTAGATAATAAGGTGAAGATACCAGAAGAGGTTGAATTAATTTCAATGGGTTCAACTAATATCGNAAAAATAGTAAGACCTCATTTGACTAGTGTGCAACAACCACTTTATGATATTGGTGCCTTGGCAATGAGAATGTTAACGAAATTGATGAATAATGAAGAAATAGAAGAGAAAAATATTGTTTTACCTTATAACATGGTTCCTGGTAAAACTACATTAGCAAAGTAAAGCTATAAAAAAAGCGGAAGTNTTAACTTCCGCTTTTTTTATTACTCAGAGTTTGTATTATCAGTTTGTTGATTTGTGTCATTATTTGGGTTAGCAGGTTGCTCCTCCTCATTAGAAGAAGGATTATTAGTTGTATTGGAACTATTTTGAGAATTTACATTATTTGGCNTGCCACCATCGCCAGAACCACCTTGACCGGTAGATTTGGCTTGTTGATCATTTGCACCAACATTTTGTTCAGAAGAAGANGACTCACGACTATTTGCATTGCTTTCTTTACCATAATACTCTTCGTTTGAAGTATTCCCGTTGGCTACTGTAAATAAATCATCTAGATTACGCTTCTTAGAAATTGTCTTTCCAGTGTAAAGTAAGGTCTTACCATAATCATTATCAATGTTATCAAGATAGTCATANAAGAGACTATAATCCTTATGTGATGCTCCAATTCCAAAGTTAGCCGATGCTNCTGGTGCAGGAGCCAAACTAAGAGCAGTGACTTTTTTACCTGTAATATCGTAATCTTCACCATCAAAGTTAACAGTTCCAGGTAAAGTACCAGTCTTTTTAACTACTCTGTTTTTNTAAACAGTACTTGGTTTTTTCATTTTCTGGTTTAGATTAAATATTGAAGGGTCCTCTTGATATAAAGCATTNGCTATATTAGCCCAAAGCTGNAAATTAGTTTCACTTGAATTAGTATCGAGNGTATAAGAGTGNCCATANAAGTTGTCATAACCAATCCAGCTGGAAATAGTAACTCCTGGAGTAGCNCCATTAAACCAGATATCTCGATAATCGTTACTGGTACCTGTTTTACCAATTAAGNTCTTAGTACTAAATTGAAGACTTNCTTTTAGACTNGANGCAGTACCATTNTTAANGACCTGATGGAGCATATTTTGCATAATATAAGTGGTTCCCTTTGAGAAGACCTTTTTATTATCTACCTTATGTTTATAAATTACTCTNCCAGTTGGATCGGTGATTTCGGAAATGTAGTAAGCATCGGTACGTTTCCCATCATTATAGAANTTAGAAAANGCACTTGCATTATCAGCAACTGAGAATCCATAATCTGTACCACCAAGAGCCAATCCAAGATTTTCATATTCACTTTTACTTAGATTTAGTCCGAGCTTTTTCATAGTAGCTCTTTCGTTAATNCCTTTAGTATGTAAAAGTTTATTATAAATATTAACGGCAGGTAAATTATAAGATTTAGCTANNGCCTCTTGGGCTGGAATAAAACGATTTTCAATCGTCATATTGTAATCTGTAGGAACATAATTTCCGTAATTTTTAGGGAAGTCAGCAATAGCTGTTTGNCTTGAAATAATCTTATTTTCAATTGCNGGAGCATAAACTAAGTAGGGCTTAATAGATGATCCAGGTGAACGATAAGTATCAAAAGCATGNTTAATTTGNGAATTTTTAAAATCAACCCCACCTGAAAAAGCGAGNACTGCGCCAGTTTTATTATCAATTGCTACACTACCATTTTCTACATTTTCAGTAGTATTAACATATTTATTCGTTGATTGATCATAATCACGGCTGGTATGACTTTCACCCAAATTTGATTGGGAAACGGCCGTTTGCATAGCCTGGTAAAGTGGTTTACGAATNGTGGTATGTACTTTGTAGCCTTTTTCATGCAAAAGTTGCGTAGCATTAGCCAAATATTGATTATATTGGTTAGTGTCCTTCTTTACATCACTTGGCTTTAANCCATCTTGTTTNATTAAATCATCAGCTAAAAGTTCAGAACTCTTATTCATTACTAGGTTATATAAATAAGAGCTTTGACTCTTTTTCTTTTTGGCCTTTTTAGGATTAAGAAAATCTTGAGATAGATCGTATTTTTTGGCTGATTCATATTGTGCTTTAGTAATATCGCCATTGCGATACATTCTAAACAAAACAATATCTTTGCGCCGCATTCCCAATGATAAATTCTTTTTAACTTTACCATTGATGTTATAAGGAGTATAAACAGAAGGACTTTGTGGTAAACCAGCAATAAAGGCAACTTCTGGTAAAGATAATTCATTAATATTTTTACCAAAAATTCCTTTAGCAGCGGTTTTAATACCTTCAATGTTTTCTCCACTATTGTTTTTACCATAAGGAGCTGAGTTTAAATATGCACGTAAAATGGTTTCTTTGGAGAAACTTTTTTCAAGTTTACGTGCGTAAAACATTTCAGTAATTTTACGACGCCAAGTAGTTTGACTAGTTAAAAACTGCATTTTAACTAATTGTTGGGTAAGGGTAGAACCTCCGGTTTGTACACCAATACCAGTAAATTCAGAAATTACTGCTCTAACAAGTGATTTTGGCAGAACACCATGGTGTTCATAAAAGTTTTCATCTTCAGTAGCAGTAACAGCTTTTTTTACAAGAGGAGTTATTTCATCATCTGAAGCCTTGATAACTGTAAGATCAGAATTTACTTTGGCTATTTTTTGATTACCAGAATAATAAAGTGTGGCAGAATTTTTGGAATGGTTAATAGGCTGATCCAATTGCTCAACAGTAGGAATTGGTGTTTGTCTGATAATGCCAACAGCATAGCCACTTCCAAAACCAACTAATAAAAAAACCAAAAACGCAAATACTGCAATGGCGTAACGGAAAAAACGGTGTAGAGTTAAATAGATAACTCCAGCATAAAAAGCTAATTTGCTTTCATGAGATTCTTGAGCTAAATCACTAACTTTCGGACCGGTGGTCAAAAAGCTAATGATTTTTTCTTTTAAATTTTTCACAATAAGTTCCTTTTTTTAATATGCTTTTTCTTAATTATAGCAAAAAGGACGGTTTTTAAACCGTCCTTTTTTAATTTGTAGCAATATATTAATAAGTTCTATTTTGTGAGTTCATAAATTGCTTGAGCATAAATAGCAATTGAATCAATTAAATCATCAACTTTCATATACTCATTAGGTTGGTGCATTACCAGTGGTGCTCCTTCAGGTTGAGCTCCAAAAGCAACGCCATGTTTAAATAAACGTCCATAAGTACCACCACCGATAACTACTTCGTGGCCTTTTTTACCAGTTTGTTCTTCGTACACTGCAAGTAAAGTTTGAACTAATGGATCGGTTACCGGTACATAGTGAGGGGCTTCATTCTTGCCATTAATACGTGCAACTAAAATATCACCATATTTTTCATTAATTTGTTGACACATTTTTTCTGGATCAGTACCTTGTGGGTAACGCACATTGTTTAAAATATAAGCATCCTGACCTTCGACCTTAAAGATTGAAGGTGAACTAGCAATATCACCCATTAAATCATCATGATGAGCAATTCCTAATTTTTCACCGTGGAAATCTTTATGTTCAACAGTTGCAATAAAGTGAAGGAAGTTTTTAACTTGACCACCAAAATCTAATGAGTCAAGGAATAGTGCCAAGTAGGTAGCAGCATTACGTCCAGTTTCTGGTGCAGAAGCATGAGCACCTTGACCAGTTAAAGTTAATAATGCACGCCCGCTTGCCATTTCGAATTTACCTTCAAGGTTATGTTCTTTAAGGAATAATTCGTATTTAGGTTTGATACTTTCTAAATCTTCACCATTTAATTGTGCGGTGGCTGTTTGCGGAATAACATTAGCAGCAATTCCGGCGTTAAAAGTCCAAAGCTTAACACTACCTTCGTTGTAATCATCTTTAAAATCTAATTTTAAGGTTACAATACCTTGTTCACCGTTGATAATTGGAAATTCTGCATCAGGTGAAAAAGCAACATCAGGAGCAGGTTGATGTTTAAGATAGTATTCAATACCGACCCAATCGGTTTCTTCATTAGTACCAACTACAAAGTCAATCTTCTTCTTTGGTTTAAAACCATGTTCTTTTAGGATTAACATACCATAATAGGCGGCTAGAGAAGGTCCTTTGTCATCTGCACTACCGCGACCATAAATTTTTCCATCTTTAATAGTCATTTTAAATGGATCAGTCTTCCAACCATCTCCGGCTGGAACAACATCCATGTGACCAATGACACCTACACGTTTACTACCTTCTCCATAGTTAATTCGACCAGCATAATTATCGAAATTTTCAGTATCGAAGCCATCACGTTGAGCAAATGAAAGAAATTTCTTCATTGCTTTAACAGGTCCTGGACCAACAGGATATTCTTTACTTGCTTCATCTAAATTTTCGGATGAATCAATAGCAATTAATTCGCCCAAATCTTTTAAGATATCGTCCTTTTTTTCTTTAGCTAATTTCTTATAATCTAGTTCCATAATTAACTCCTTTATTAATTATTGTCTATCATTATATATTATTGCATTTTCAGCATGATAAGTATTCCAAAAATTGGAACTTACTACTCTATTGTGAGTTAAAGTTGGGAAAAGAGCAATATTTGTGGCTTGAGAACTTTGAGGTAAAGCCTGATATTCTTTAAATGCAAAAGAATTAGTATTAAAAAGACCATAATATAAGATATCATTGGCTGAAACCCAGCCCTGACTAGTTAAAATCCAATTAATTTTTTCCCCACCATTAACTGCCAAAATTTGATATTTTTGATATGGGTTTAAGGAGAAAACTAAATTAGAATTTTTAGTGGGATGCTGATAAGTTCTGACTAACTTAGATTTAGTAATTACTTGTAAATTCCAATAAAGAAAAATATTTTCTGGCTCTAAATCTAAGCTTACAGCATCAGCGGGAACAAATTCCTTATCACTGATTTGATAGAAGGTTTCATTATCACTTTCAACTGCTGTTGATACATGAACTGGTTGCAAAAAGCTAAGTGAATTTTTGCTTTGGGTTTGAATATACGGATTTTCGGTACTAGTAAGTGGTGCTCTACCAAAATAATAACCGTCTTTATCAATACTATATTTTTTAGTACCATCTTTGGCTAATTTGTATTTATAACCAGTTGCAGGAAAGTTTGTTACTACACCGTCAATATCATTGTTGATTAACCAGTTCCATAATTTAGGAGATTCGTTCATTTCNGCCCAAACNAGAACTTTTTTGTTTAATTTATGAAGTTGACTAATTAGATCNGGATTTTCAGTAATGAGATCAGATGAAATATTTACCCCGTTAACATAGGAAAGCACTTCAAAGTTTATTCGTTTAAGTGATCCTACAATAAAAAAGCGAGGTACACTAGGTAATAATTGACTCATTTTTTCTAAGCTACTAGCAGAAAAAGAATGAATCATGACTCGATTTTGCATATGATATTTTTTAATACTTTTTGCAAGTAAGTCTTCCATATTTTTTGGATAGCCGTGAGATGTTTTCTTGGTTTCGATTAAAAATTTAGTATTAGGCTTATCTTTATAATATTGAAATAGCTGATCTAAAGAGATAATATGTTCTCCATTAGTTTGGGTAAGAGTACTTAAATAGGAAAAGTTGTTTTGTGATACAATAACCGAAGATCCAACCACTCTAGCTAAATCACGGTCATGAGAAACAACCAAAACATTATCTTTAGATACATGTAAATCAAGCTCAACATAATCTGCACCATCATCAAAAGCGGCGTTGTCGCTTTGAATGGTTTCTTCAGGATATTTTGAAGGGTCACCGCGGTGGCCAATAACTAAGAAACCTGAATTAAAAATGAAAATTGTGCTTAGTAAAAAAGTGAAAAATGTTANTTTTTTAGCTTTCATATCATTACCTCTATCTTTTTAACGATAGCATGGATGAAATCTTTTTTCTATATTGTGGTAATTAAATTTTATAAGGGGAAATTTGGCAATGGCTAATAATAAATATCAACAATTAAATTTAATTGAAGAAGTAACGCGAAATGATGGTAGTAAGTACTATGAAATTTCAAATGTTGATCAAAATGGAATTGCCGAATTAGCAGTAGATCAAGGAAAGATAAAACGGGTACGTATTTTACAGCTTAATCTAGCTCGAACTAAGGCCTTAGATACCTATGAAAAGTATATTAATGAAACTTATGATTTAGAAACACTTTTAAATGAAGATAATTGGAAACATCCTGAATGGATTGAATGGAAAAAGCCAAAAGGAAAAGTTTTAGATGCTTATAATAGCGTTTTAAAATCAAATCGTATTGGATAAAGATTATGGAAAAATTACGAATTATACATACTAATGACTTGCATTCTCATTTTGAGCAATTTCCTAAGATTGAACGTTTCATTAAGCAAGCACAAGCAGACAAAGGTGTTGATCAAACATTTACCTTTGATGCAGGAGATTTTATGGATCGTTCTCATCCTTTATCAGAAGCAAGTAAAGGACAGGCCAATATTGATTTAATGAATCAATTCAATTATGATGCGATCACTATTGGAAATAATGAAGGTATATCTAACTCTCATCAAGTATTAGAAGGCTTATTTGAGCATGCTAATTTTCCGGTAGTGTTGGCTAATTTGTTTGAAGAGGATGAAACTAGACCCCAGTGGGCTCAACCTTATAAAATTTTTACTACAAAAAAACATACTAGAGTTGCTGTAGTTGGTCTAACTGCTGCATATCCGATGACTTATGAGCCAAATCATTGGCATGTAAAAGAAATTTCTCAAACTTTGGATATGCTGTTACCAAAATTAAAAGGTAAATATGATGTATTGGTTATTTTAAGTCATATTGGTGTTCGAGAAGATCGTTACATTGCACGGCATTATCCAGAAGTTGATTTAATTGTTGGTGGGCATAGTCATACGCTTTTACCTCAAGGTGAAAAAATTAATCACACTTGGATCACACAAACTGGAAAATGGGGTAGGTACGTAGGAGATATTAACTTAGAGTTAGATGACAGTCATCACTTAATTAGCATTGTTCCAACCACTCATTCTGTTAAAGAAATGAAAGCAAAGTCTGGGGATGAGGATAAGACAAAGAAATTATTTGATAAAGGAAATAAAATACTTGCGCAACATAAAATTGCGGATTTACCGGCAAAATTTTTGAATAATAAAGAAGAAGCAATTAAGGTTAGTTTAGATGCGATTTGTGATAAGACGCATACTGAACTGGGAATATTGAGTAGCGGGTTGTTCTTAACCCCCTTTACATCTGGCGTAATTACTGAAAAAGATTTGCATCAAAGTTTACCTCATCCGATGCATTTAGTTAGAACAAAATTAAAGGGCTCAGACTTATGGCGCTTAGTAATGGAAATTGAAAAAAATCGTCATTATTTAAAAGAATTTCCATTGCAAGGGATGAGTTTTAGAGGAAAAGTTTTTGGAGAAATTTACTATAAGGGAATAAAAATAGATCAAAAAAATAAACAAGTCTATGTAAACGGAGAGAAAATCAATCCTGATAAAGAATATATTTTGGCTAATCTTGATCATTACGTTTTAATTCCATTTTTCCCTACTTTGTCAATTGTCGGTAATAATGAATTTATTTTCCCAGATTATTTAAGAACGGTAGTCGGAAATTATTTAGCAAAAGAATATCCTTTGAATAAAAAATATGAAGCACAAAATAAAAGATAAACAAGAAATTTCAAATTCAGAAATTAAAATTAAAGATAAAGAAGAACAAATACAAAAAAAGTATCATCCAGATGCCCATATTGTAATGGGTGAAAACATCTTACTTATTGAAGGTCGCAAATATGAAATTATTGCTAATGAAAAAAATGCTCTTGATATTGAAATGTTGCGGGAAAAATATGATCCTTTTTTAAATCAATATGATTATTTGGTAGGGGATATTTCAAGTGACCACCTTCGTCTAAAGGGCTTTTATGATACCAAAGAGCATGTTGCAATTGATAAAAAGGCAATAACAATTGTTGATTATTTAGATGAGTATTCAAATCCTGGCAGTCCATATTTTATTTTGCATTTACTAGGAGATAATCAGGTTAAAAGGGTTGCATTAGGGCGTAAGAAAAAATATCGGTCGAATAATAAAAGTAGACGCAAAAATAATTTTAAAGAAAGAAAAGTTCAAAAAACAAAAATCTCTCATCATTCTAAAGTAGTAAAACAAAAGAAAAATAAAGGATTTGTAATCAAGAAAAGAAAGGGATAAAGATGAAAGAATATGGTGCATATTTAATTGATTTAGACGGGACAATTTATCGTGGAAAAGAAAGTATTGAGTCAGGAGTACAATTTGTTAAAAGACTTCAAGAAAAGCAAATTCCTTATCTTTTTTTGACCAACAATACTACTCGAACACCAAAAATGGCGGTTGATAATTTAAAAAGACACGGTATTGAAACTGATATAAGTCATATCTATACTCCAGTTCTTGCAACAATTACTTATTTAAAAGATCAAAATCCCCAATTAGATCAAATTCCTGTTTATTTGATTGGACAACAAGGAGTAATGGAAGGAATAATCTCTGACCCAGCTTTTCGTCTAGATGATCAAAATCCAAAATATGTCATTGTTGGAATGGATACAGATTTGACCTATAAGAAAATTAGAACTGCTTGTCGTGCGATTAGAAACGGAGCTACATTTATTAGTACTAATGCAGATAAGGTTTTACCAACGGCAAATGAACTATTACCTGGGAATGGTTCTCAATGTAAAATGATTGAAGTAGCTACTGGGCAATCACCGATTTACATAGGTAAACCTGCTGCTCCAATTATTAAATATGCTTTAGAGTTATTGAAAAAAGATAAAAGTGAAGTACTCATGGTAGGAGATAACTATCATACTGATATTATGGCCGGGATTAATAATGGGTTAGATACATTATTAACCTTAACTGGAGTAACGCATAAAGAAGACTTAAGAAAAGAAAGAAATCAACCTACTTATGTAGTGAATGATTTGGATGATTGGAAACTATGAAAAATAAACCTTTAATTTCTCTTATTTTTAATTTTTTGAATTCAATTTCAATTGCTACGCTTGGCGCTTTCATTCTTAGCTGGCCTTTATTGGCGCTATTCATCGTAATTCAAAAAACAAATATTTTAGTTAATCAACCTTTGGGCACTATCATGCATAACTATACGCAATTATTAGAATATTTGATTTGTCCTTTTATAAAAAAATTAAATATGTCTAATTTTCCTACTTCTAGTTCTGCAGCAGAGCATTTTTTTGAATGCAAATCACTTTTTGAATTAGCATTAATAATGTTTATTATAGGGTTAATTATTTATTTTTATTTAAAGAGAAGAAAGAAATTAAACTATATTTCATTAACAAAGTTCGAAGCTTTGTTTTTTATGATTTTGCCTATTATAGTATTGCCCTTTGCCTTAATGAATTTTGATAGTTTTTTTATTACTTTTCATCATCTATTATTTAATAATAGTAATTGGCTATTTAATCCTGAGACCGATCCAATTATTAATGTTTTGAGCGAAGGATTTTTTGCAGCATGTTTTGCAGTAGCGGGGATTATTTATGAATTATATTATGCAAGCTTTATATTGAGAAAATAAAAAAGAACTTCTAACGAAGTTCTTTTTTTAATACGATTTTCTTTTGTAACCACATAATTAATGGAGGTAATACAGAAATAAAAATAATGCCAATTACAATTAATGAAAAATGATCTTGAACAATTGGAATATTGCCAAAGAAGTAACCAAGTGCAGAAAAGAGAGTTACCCAACAAATGGCACCTAAAATATTATAAGTAAGGAAGGTTTTATAATGCATTTTACTTGCTCCAGCAACAAAGGGAACAAATGTCCTAATAAAAGGAATAAAACGTCCTAATAAAATAGTAATACCCCCATGACTGTCGAAGAAATTCTCGGCTGCCTTTCTATGTTCTTCATTAATTAATTTGTTGAACCAACTATGTTGTGCGCCTTTATTTTCTGACCAATGACCAATTTCATAATTAGACGAATCACCTATTATAGCAGCAAAGATAAAAATTAAATAGCAGAGCCAAATATTTAAATGATATTCAGGCGAAGCCGCCATAGCACAAGCAGCAAAAACTAATGAATCACCAGGTAAAAAAGGAAAAATTACAACACCTGTTTCAATAAAAATGATTGCAAAAAGAATTAAATAAGACCAATTGCCGAATGTGTTAACTAAAGTGATAAGATGATCATCAATGTGTAAAATGAAATCAATTAAATTCATTTATTTGTAAACCTTTCTGAAATAAATTTTAAATACTTGTAGAGTGAAGTGTGATTTTCTTTTCAGGAAAGAGATTTGCCATAATATTAGAAATAGCAATTTGTGCTTCTCCAAATCCTAAACCAATCATGGGTACACGCCCCGTATAGTCCACACTGTCACCAACTGCATAAATGCCAGAAATGTTAGTTGCCATAGATCGATTAACTTTTATGCCACGAGGCGTAATGTCTACTCCCCATTTTCTAAGGAGACGATTATCAGATTTAAAACCATAGGCAACAAAAATATTATCAAAGTTTTCAATATATTTTCCATCATTTCCAACTTTGTGCAGAGTCAACTCTAATAAATTATCAGTTACTTTTATATTTTTAGGAAGATAAGGAGTAGAAATTTTTACATTATTTAAATTTTTAAGTTGGTTAAGAGAAGATTCCATACCTCGAAAATCGGGACGACGGTGAATTAAAGTAACGTGCTTTACGACTTTAGCAAGCTGTAGAGTCCAATCTAATGCAGAGTCACCACCACCCAAAACAGCAACCCGCTGATCTTTATACTTAATAGGATCAGTCATAAAATAATGAATAAATTTGTCTTCTATCGAAGATGTTTTTAAAGGAAGCCTTTTAGGATGAAAGGCTCCTAATCCAGTGGCCAAAATTATAGCCTTTGTAGCAAATTCAGAATTGATGACGAAGAGGTCGTTATTTTTAGAGATAGTTTCAACGCGATAGTTGGTTTTTATCGCTTTCGGATTAATAGAAGTAGATAAGTTTTCTATTAACTCAGTACCAGAAATGGACGGATAAGCAGGAATGTCTTTAATTTCTTTGTTTGGAAACAACCATTGAACTTGTCCTCCAATCTTGTCAAGTGCTTCAAAAGTAATAGTTTTTAGACCATGAAGATTGGCAAAGTAAGTAGAAAAAATTCCTACAGGTCCTCCACCGATGATAGCGACATCATATTCTTTCATAAAGTATGTTCTCCTTTAATTTTAAAGTTGATATAAAGATAGGTATATTAGTAGAAATTGCATAAAACTAGCTTACAATAAAGCTAGTAGAAGAAAAAGGGGGATAGATAAAATGAAACTTCAAATTGGNCAAATTATAGAAGGAGTAATAAATGGTGTGCAAGAATATGGAGTTTTTGTGCGTTTAAATGAACAAAAAGAGGGATTACTACATATTTCAGAGATAAAGAAGGCAAATCCAGAAAGACAATATAAAATTGGAGAGCCAATAAGGGTAATGATTTTAGATATTGATCCTTTTTNAANTCANATCAGTTTATCCCAAAGAATGTTAAGGAATAAGCTAATTAATATTAGAAGAAAAAATAGACATTTTTGGACCTCAAGGAGCGTAAATATTGGTTTTAAACCATTAGAAAAAGCACTTCCTAAGGAAATAGAAGTGGGTATAAAAAAATATAAAAAATATCTTGCATAAATAAAAATAATCCTGTAATATATTTATTGCTGTCGGGGATGATAGCATAGACCACATAATATGTAAGGAAAAAAGTTCTTGCATTATTAGAGTGGTTCTGTATAATAATAAATTGTTGTTATAAGACTAACGACAAAAAATATTTGACACAGCTAAATTGATTGTGNTATAATAATTAAGCTTCATTATTTGAGAGGCAAACAAAAATGNTTTTGANAAGAATTTATTAAAAAAGTTCTTGACAAATTAATTACATTTTTGTTAAAATTATTAAGCACTGTTCTGACAATAAGCTGATTTAACTAATTTAAAAAAATTTCAAATTAGTGCTTGACTTACTAAAATGACTGTGTTAAAATAATAAAGCTGACTTAGTCAGCTGGTAGTACCTTGAAAACTGAACAAAGTTTCGCTGAAAAGTGTGCGGGGTTTTT
>JAAVAW010000007.1 GCA_014803905.1 Lactobacillus sp.
GGAGGCCTAGCGAAGTGGCTAAACGCGGCGGTCTGTAAAACCGCTCTCTCTGAGTTCGGTGGTTCGAATCCACTGGCCTCCATCGTTATTGGGTTATAGCCAAGTGGTAAGGCAATGGTTTTTGGTACCATCATGCGCTGGTTCGAATCCAGCTAACCCAATTGTTCTTAATGAACACCCAACCCGAAAAAAAAGACCATCTGTTGATGGTCTTTTTTTATTTGTTTATTATCATCTTTAATTAAAAATCATATTCCAATTTTCCAGCCCAATCGAGTAGATTTCCAGTAATATGAAAAATATTTTGATAGCCTTTTTCAATTAAATAGTTATATGCTTGTTTAGCGCGGCTACCAGTATTACAAATAAAAATATAAGAATGATGTTTAGAAAATGAAAATTGAGAAAATTCATCTACTGGGAAATTGATGCTGTTTGGAATATGTCCTGTAGCAAATTCAATGGGAGATCGAACATCAATTAGGTAAGTACGAGAGCTATTTTGTAAAAACGTTTCTAGTTTATGAATTGAAATAGTTGACATATTTATACCTCCATAAGATAAATTTATTTGAAAAAATTGTAAAAAGAAGGAATAAATTATGAAATTTTCTAGAAGAAAGGAAGTTTGAAATGGCAAGACTCATTAAAGTAGGGACTGGTGGGGATGAAATTGAATGGAAAGACGCTTTAAAAAGTGTTCGCGCCGATGATGTATTGCTATTAGAACCTGGTTATTATGAGGTGCAACCAGGTCTTGAAGTATCGGATTTAACTATAAAAGGTACTGGATCTAGTCCAGAAGATACTATTATTGAAGGTTATTTTACTTTAGGTGAAGATTGTAGTTTTTTTACGCTAGAAAATTTATGCATAAATACTAAAAGTAAAAATAATTCTATCTTTGTACAAACAACTGCCGATACTTATTTAACCTTGCGTAATACTGTTATTTATGGAAATCATGATAATTTAGCCGGTATTGCCGTAAATGGAAAATGTACGATGGAACTTTTTTCAGTAAAAATTATCGGTGCAAGTTTATCTTTATTTGAGAACAGTAATTTTCACGTTACGATGAATGATAGTTTAATCGATTATCCTTCAGAAAAGTTTGCGGCAATCGGAGTTCAAGGAAAAGGTACTATAATTATTTCAAATTCTAAAATAAGTGGTAGTATCAGTACTTATCCAAATTCTAATAGTGAATTAGATATTAATAATTCAACTACCAATAAACTTTTGGTTCATGGCTCGACTTGGATGAATTTGCTTAATTCTCATATTTTGGATCAAGGTGATACGGCAATGTATTTATCCGATGATAGTTGGTCTAGTATTATCAGGTGTAATTTTGAGGGCGGTGTCTTTATTGCTAAAAAGACAAAAACTATTATGCAAAACTGTCGTATCAACCGTATTATTGTCTGCGATCAAGCAAAAATCACTTTAAGTAATTGTAATATTATTAATCATGCCGATTTTCAAGATAATGTGAAAGCGGATGTAACACGAACTGTTTTTTCTGGTAATAATAATTTTCAATATTTTTTAGCATTAAATAAGCAAGCACAATTAAAAGGTAAAGATCTTATTTTAAATCCTAATGGTTCAGTAATGGCTGTCCAAGATGATGCCGAAATTAAAATGAAGGTTTTATCATCAAGTCAAAAAAGTTTAAACGTTGAGGGGCAGCACAGATCTAAGATCAATATTATTGGCTTAGATTGGGAATTAATACAAAAAAATTGATTGTTTACTAATTAGACCAATTTGTTTTACAATACAAAATATATTAATAGATAAAGCTTGGAGATACTTTTTATGCAAGAACCAATGTATATTAAAATTCATAATCAAATAAAAAAAGATATTGAAAATAATAAATATAAGGTAGGAGAAAGAATACCTGCTGAACGTCGCCTGGCTTTACAATTTAATGTTTCAAGAATGACGTTAAGACAAGCAATTAAGACTCTTGAAGATGAAGGGGTTTTAGAAAGACGCCTAGGAAGTGGAACGTATGTTGCTAGTCAAAAAGTTCAAGAAAAAATGTCTGGTATTATGTCTTTTACAGAAATAACCAAGGCTAATGGTCAAGTTCCCACAAGTAAATTAATTTCTTATAGAGTAACTAAGCCTTCTTTATCAGAAAAAGAAAAATTACAAATTAAAGATGGATCATCAGTACTGAGGATGGAACGGGTACGTTCAGCTGATGGGGTGCCTATTTGTTATGAGGTAGCAACAATACCCTTTTCTTTAGTAGCAAAGTTTTCTAAAACGGAAATTGCAACTAGTTTATATAAAACTTTAGAAAAAAGTGGTGGCTATGAGATAGGTAATGTAATTGAAAATATTGGAGCAGCAATAGCTAATGAAAATGATGCAAAATTGCTTTCTATTAATAAAGGTGATCCCTTAGTAACACGCAGACAAATAACTGAATTAAGTAATGGACAACCATTTGAATATGTACTGGCTTCTTATGTTGCCGATCGTTTTGAGTTTACTTTTTCTAAGTCAAATATAAAGTAAGTTCTTGAGTGCCTTTGTATTGATTAACGTAAAAATAAAAGAATTTTTGAATGGTTACCGAAGTATAACAAATTTGTACTTGAAATAGAAAAAATAAACATAAAAAGTAAATTTATACTAGTTTTAAACTAGTTTAGAAAGATCTATTTTAATGAAAGTTTTACATATTAACTCAGGGCTAGAAAAGGGTGGTGGCCTGTTTCGTATCGTTAATCTTTTGACTGAAGCAAAAAATGAAAATGAGGCCTTTGAATTATTAACCTTAGCAGAAGGGCCAGTTACTCAAGCCGCTAAAAAAGCTGGCATTAAGACTAAAGTTTTAGGAACAAAAAACCGCTATGATCTAACAGCATTAAACCGTCTGGTAAATTATATTAATAAACATAATTTTGATATTGTTCATACTCATGGCGCAAGGGCCAATCTTTATCTTTCTTTAATTCATAAAAGAATTAATGCAAAATGGGTAATAACTGTTTATTCTGATCCTTTAAAAGATTTTTCTGGTCGTGGAGTAATTGGAAATGTATTTACCAAACTAAACTTAAATGCTTTAAAAAAGGCAGATGGCGTATTTGCTATCACTCAGAATTTTTCTGACCTTTTAGTAAATAAAATTGGCGTTTCAAAAACTAATATCTGTGTAATATATAATGGGATTTTTTTTCATAAAGATGAAAAAATTCCAAGTAAATATGCTCACCCTTATTTCAACATTATTAATGTGGCTCGTGCAGAAAAAATTAAGGGACAAGACTTATTACTGAAAGCAATCAAAGCAATTGATAATCCGGATATCCAGTTACATATTGTTGGAGACGGAAGTGAATTAAATAATTTATGCGCATTGGCTAGAGATTTAGGCATTACGAATAAGGTGACTTTTCATGGCTTTTTAAATCATGAGCAAATAATTGAACTTTATCGAAAAATGGATTTAGCTGTTTTAACCTCTTATTCAGAAAGTTTTCCTTTAGTTTTACTTGAAGCAAGTGATAATTTGGTACCAATTTTATCTACAAATGTTGGTGATATCAGAAAAATGATTCCTGATGACAATCATGGTTTGGTAGTAGAGATTGGTAACGAACAAGAAATAGAAAAGAAAATAGAAAAGACTTATTCTTTAGATAAAGAAAAATTATGGCAAATGGCAAAAATAGAAAAAGCTTATCTTGCTAATACATTTTCGATGGCGAATCAATTAGCTGCTATTAAAAATTATTATCAAATTCTTCTGGGAGATAATTAATGATTAGGATACAAAGAAGACAGAATATTTTAATTGGAATATTATTCTTTAGTCCACTTGTATTACAGTTAGCTAGACTTGTCGCTTCAACTTCAACTTTATTTATTTTAGAAAGTATTGTCTCATTAATTTTATTATTGGGACTTTTTTTTAATGATATTGTTGATTTGGATCAATGGTTTTTAGAAAAAGCTATTAGTTGGTTAAGTGTTTCTTTGGAAATCATAAATATTCTTCGAATTTTAAAATGGTTGCCCTTTGGGACATCTGCAGTTATGTTTGAGTTAGCTATTGCCTGTTATGCGTGCAGTTTATATTTTATTGATCGACATTTTAATATAAAAAATGTGTTAGTAATTATCTTAAATCTAAATGTTCTTGCTAATTATATGCCACCGGCAGGGGATATTTTGATTTTGGCTATTTCGGTATTAGGACTTATTTTTTATTTAGAAAGAGTATTGATTACTCACACCGAACAATTAAATTTGGCAATCTTAATAATTTATTTAATTACCATTTTGATCAGTTTAATTTGGTTTACACCACAATTACCAGTGTTTGATATAGATTCATATGCTTGGAAATTTGAAGCGATTGGATTTATTGTTGCTATGCCAATGGCGTATTTTTTATTAAGCAATAGAGAAGAGTTGAAACTTAATGCTCATGTAGTGTTTTCTAGTTTATCTTATATTTTAATAGCCGAATTAGTAGTTATTGTAGCCGAACCTAAAATTTTTAATATTTCACTTTTGGTTATTTTTTTCTTAATTTATTTAAGTATCTTGAATTTCTTTGGCAATATACAATTAAGTAATAATTCTAAAAAGATTTCAATCTTCATGCCAGTTTTTAATAATGCATCAACTATCGTTGAAGCATTAGAATCTGTAAAAAAGCAAACTTATAGAGATTGGGAAATTATTATCGTTGATACAGGATCGACGGATGATACTGAAAAAATAGTTACGAGATATTTGCGCTATAATGAACTCCCAGTAAAATATTTTAAGCAAGCCGGGAAAAATGTATTATCAGCAATTAATTGCTGCCTGAAATATGCTACAGGAGCCATCTACTATATTCTTAACCCAGAAAATGCTGTGTTTGATTCTAATGTCTTTTATCGTGTAACAAGTG
Organism: Lactobacillus sp.; assembly: GCA_014803905.1. Classification (GTDB taxonomy): domain Bacteria; phylum Bacillota; class Bacilli; order Lactobacillales; family Lactobacillaceae; genus Lactobacillus. The sequence goes on from JAAVAW010000007.1 coordinate 4,934, forward strand.
CTTTATATGGTGAAAAATGTGATGGAATTTTTATTGGTCTTCAAGAAATTGACGGGCAGAGTAGACCAAAAAAGATTAAACGACCAAAATCTTATTACCCTAGTAAAATGGCCATTGCAAAAGTTGCCTTACAATTAGGACAAAATCCATATTTGAATTGTATTTATTGGCGTAAAGAAATTTTTGAAACAAGTGTCCGAAAAAATTTCTTAACTCAAGAGTTGCCAGCCTGGTATGACGCAAAAATAAATAATGGTCTCAAAATAGCCAATACAAACTTTATTGGTATGAAATATCGAATTGGTGCAAGTAAAAATGATAAAAATATTCAAACGCTGGCAGATCGACTAAGATTGTTACATCATATTTTAGGTCATTTAACCATCCCTTTATTTAAATATCAATCTTATGCATATCAAAGTATAAATAGAATATATTTGACTAGCATATGGCCAGTTTTATTTTGGCAAGGAAAAACAAGTTTAAAAGATATTACTTCAAATGTAATTAACCCACAAACAACTAATCCTTATTTAAAGACAATAGTCAAATTTAGTAAAAATTATAATATGGATAAAAAGGCAGAAATCACCTTACCTGCCAAAATAAAGATATTTAATGGTACTGAAGTTAATCTTTATGACCAATATCTAAGAGAAAATAGGTTAAATGAATTTTATTGGCAATTAATGGAAGTTATCGGAATGGGAACTGGTACAATGATTGTAAGTAAAAAGGATAAAAATAAGTTAGAAAATATTTTAGAGTTTTTTACAATCAAAGATTACGTAAAAATTGAGGTAAAGTAATGAAAAGGTATCGCAATTTGGCGATGCTTTTTTGCTATATTTAATTAATTGATTATAATAAAACACAAGAATAATTTAGATTTATGTGAGGAAATAATGTTAAATAAAGCACTTGATCAAGATGATTCTTTGATCTTACATACAGACTTGTATGAAATTAATATGATGTATACCTATTTTAAAAAGGGTATTAGTGAAAGAAATGCCGTCTTTGAGCTTTTTTTTAGAAAAGAACCATTTGGTAATGGATATGCAGTTAATGCTGGCTTAAGTCGAGCTATTGATTACTTAAATAACTTACACTTTACAGAAAGCGATCTAGAATATTTAAAAGAACAAGAGAATTATGATGACGATTTTATCGATTATTTAAGACATTTAGAACTTAAGCTAACCGTTAAATCGGCAGTAGAAGGGGAATTAGTTTTTGCAAATGAACCAATTATGCAAATTGAGGGACCATTGGCTCAAGCACAATTAGTAGAAACAGCCCTATTAAATATTATTAATTTTCAAACTTTGATTGCTACTAAGGCGGCAAGAATTAAGGTGGCCGTGGGTGATGATCAACTCATGGAATTTGGTACACGACGTGCGCAAGAAACCGATGCTGCTATTTGGGGTACACGAGCAGCATATATTGGTGGCTTTGATTCAACTAGTAATGTGCGTGCGGGTAAGTTATTTAACATTCCTATTTCCGGTACACATGCGCATGCCTTGGTTGAGTCATTTGATAGTGAATATGCAGCTTTCAAGGCCTACGCTGAAACACATAAAAATTGTGTCTTTTTAGTAGATACTTATGATACTTTGCGCAGCGGTGTTCCTAATGCAATTAAAGTTGCTAATGAGATGGGCGATAAAATTAATTTCTTAGGAGTCCGAATTGATTCCGGAGATATGGCCTATATTTCTAAAAAGGTGCGGAAGCAATTGGATGATGCTGGTTATAAAGATGCCAAAATTTTTGCATCTAATGATTTAGATGAAAAAACTATTCAAAATTTAAAGATGCAAGATGCAAGAATAGATGTATGGGGCATCGGAACAAAATTAATTACTGCATATGATCAACCTGCATTAGGAGGAGTTTATAAGTTAGTTTCAATTGAAGACGATTCAGGTATGATGCGTGATACCCTAAAAATTTCTTCTAATGCTGAAAAGGTGTCTACTCCAGGTAAGAAACAAGTTTGGCGAATTCAGGCTAATTCTGAAAAGAAGAATGAAGGGGATTGGGTTTCACGTTATGATGAGGATCCACGTGATTTTGATGCACTCTTTATGTTCCATCCTCAATATACTTATATTAATAAAGTTGTAACTGATTATACAGCGCGTCCCCTTCTTCAGACGATTTATGATCATGGAAAATTGGTGTATCAAGAACCGACACTAGATGAAATAAAGAAATATGCGGCTGACAATTTAAGTGATCTATGGGATGAATATAAACGTAGTTTAAATCCACAAGATTATCCGGTAGATTTATCACAGAAGTTGTATGATCATAAGATGAATTTGATTAGTGAAATTCGCTCACACATTAAATAAAAAAGAAGGTACAATATGAGACCATTACAAAAAAAGATTGTTGAATATGAAAAAGTAAAACCTGAAATTGATCCTAAAGAAGAAATTAGAAAGTCAATTGATTTTTTAAAAGATTATTTAAAAGCCAATCCTTTTCTAAAATCTTATGTTTTAGGAATTTCGGGTGGTCAAGATTCTACTTTAACTGGTAAGTTAGCACAAATGGCAATTGAAGAAATGCGTGCAGAAACTGGTGATAATTCTTATCAATTTATTGCCGTACGCCTCCCTTATGGTGTTCAAGCAGATGCCAGTGATGCTGCCGATGCAGTGGCTTTTCAACATCCAGATCAAGATTTAATAGTAAATATTAAAGAGCCAGTTGATGCAATGGTTAAGGCTGTTGAAGCTACTGGTCAAAAGATTTCAGATTTTAACAAAGGTAATATAAAGGCCCGTCAAAGAATGGTGGTACAGTATGCGATTGCTGGTGCTAATAATGGCGCTGTTATTGGAACTGATCATGCGGCAGAAAACTTTTCTGGCTTTTATACAAAATATGGTGATGGTGCAGCAGATCTTACTCCATTGTTCCGTTTAGATAAACGCCAAGGCAAAGCAATGCTTAAAGAACTTGGTTGTCCTGAACACCTTTACCTAAAAGCACCAACTGCAGATCTTGAAGAAGATCGTCCTTCACTTCCTGATGAAGTTGCTTTGGGAGTTTCTTATAAAGATGTCGATGATTATCTTGAAGGTCGAGAAGTAAGTGAAGAAGCTGCAGAACAAATTGAAAAATTATGGAAAAAGAGTGAACATAAACGTCACTTACCAGTAACAATTTTTGACGATTTTTATAAAAATTAGAACTTGCATCTCTTATTAGATTTTTAATATAATAATAATTGTAATAAGGGAGTAACGGCAAGCGATTGCGACAAGCCCAACAACCGAGAGCATATTCTCTCTGGACTTGTCTTAATGAGTGAGACTTATGTACCAGAGATGGTCATAAGTCTTTTTTTGTTACGGAGGTAAGATTAGTGAAATTTTATGATAAAACTATTCCTGAAGTTGAAAAAGAATTACATACTTCAACAGCTTCAGGTTTATCAAAACAAGAGGCCAAAGCTCGTCTAGAAAAAGACGGTCCTAATGAATTAGCCGCAGGAAAGAAAAAGAGTTTAATAGCTCGTTTTTTAGATCAGTTCAAGGACTTTATGATTATTGTTCTAATTGTCGCAGCCTTACTTTCAGGTTTTGTGGCCAATGAATGGACTGATGCGGCAATTATTTTGATAGTTGTCTTATTAAATGCAATCCTCGGTGTTTTTCAGGAAAGCAGATCGGAAGCGGCTATTGATGCTTTAAAAGAAATGTCGACACCTAATGCTCATGTACGACGAGATGGAATGATTTTGGAAATTCCTAGTACAGAAATTGTTCCTGGGGATGTTGTTTTACTGGAGGCCGGGGATATTGTGCCAGCTGATTTACGGTGGACTGTAGCAGAGAGCTTAAAAATAGAAGAATCTGCTTTAACTGGTGAATCAGTACCGGTAGATAAAAGTAACGAAACTTTACCTAAAGATGATGTAGCCTTAGGTGATCGCGTTAATATGGGATATGCCAACACAAGTGTTACTTATGGCCGTGGTGAAGGTATTGTTACTGAAACAGGCATGAATACCGAAGTTGGTAAGATTGCTACTATGCTTAATAATGCGGATGAAACAACTACTCCGTTACAAAAGAACCTAAATCAACTTGGAAAAACTTTGACAATCATGATTTTGGCAATCTGTGTGATTGTTTTTGTAGTTGGGGTATTAAAAGCTGATCCGGCTCAACGTAACTCCAAGTTAATGATTGATATGTTTTTAGTTGCTGTATCCTTAGCTGTTGCTGCCATTCCTGAAGGATTACCAGCAATCGTTACCATTATTTTGGCCTTAGGGACACAAACGATGGCTAAACATAAGGCAATTGTCAGAAAATTACCTGCTGTTGAAACCTTGGGTGCAACTGATATTATTTGTTCTGATAAGACTGGTACTTTAACTCAGAATCAAATGACTGTAGAAAAAATATTCTATGATGCTTCCTTGCATTCAAATACTGACAAAATTAATGCTACTAATCCAGCTTTATTATCAATGGTCTTAGCTAATGATACGCAAATTCAAGATGGTGGAGCTCTTTTAGGGGATCCAACTGAAACAGCCTTAATTCAGTATGCTTTTGATCAAAAAATTAATGTTGAAGAGTTATTGGTCGAACATAAGCGTGTTCAAGAAGTACCATTTGATTCAATTCGTAAATTAATGTCAACTGTTAATAAGTTTGGCGATAAGTATTATGTAGCCGTTAAAGGGGCTCCAGATGAATTACTAAAACGTGTTACACAAATTGAAGTTGATGGTCAAGTTACGCCAATTAGTGAAGAGCAAAAACAAAATATTTTAAATACTAATAAAGATCTGGCCGAAGGTGCTTTGCGTGTATTAGGTTTAGCTTACAAATATGTAAAAGAACCTTATGCAGATCCAACAAGTGAAAATGTAGAATCGAATCTTATTTTTGCTGGTTTAGTAGGGATGATTGATCCTGAACGTCCAGAAGCTAAGGCCGCAGTAGCTGAAGCTAAAAAGGCCGGTATTAGAACGGTAATGATCACTGGTGATCACCAAATTACGGCTGCCGCTATTGCTTCTCGATTAGGAATCCTAGAAGAAAGTCCAGATAGGGATCATGCGGTTTTAACTGGTGCTGAATTAGATAAATTATCAGATGACTATTTTGTAAAACATGTAAAGGATTATAGTGTTTATGCACGTGTGTCACCTGAAAACAAAGTTAGAATTGTTAAAGCATGGCAAGCAAATGAAAAAATTGTTGCCATGACAGGTGATGGAGTTAATGATGCACCGAGCTTAAAGCAAGCTGATATCGGAATTGGTATGGGAATTACTGGTACTGAAGTTTCTAAAGGTGCTAGTGATATGGTACTAGCCGATGATAACTTTGCTACTATTGTTGAAGCAGTTAAACAAGGTAGAAAGGTTTTCTCAAATATTCAAAAAGCGATTCTTTACTTAATGAGTTGTAACGTAGGTGAAGTATTAACGGTCTTTATGATGACTATGCTGGGATGGGATATTTTAGAACCAGTTCAATTATTATGGATTAACTTAGTTACTGATACTTTCCCAGCCATTGCTCTAGGATTAGAACCAGCAGAAAAAGGCTTAATGAAACGCAAACCACGTGGTAAGAATTCAAACTTCTTTAGTGGCGGTGTAGCTAGTTCAATTATTTATCAAGGGATTTTAGAAGGTATCTTAGTTTTAGGTGCATATCAATTTGGCTTGCACGTTGGACCACATGTAGATAATCCAAGTATGCAACATGCTGATGCGTTAACAATGGCCTTCTTAACCTTAGGTTTAATTCAATTATTCCATGCTATTAACTCTAAATATATTCACCAATCAATTTTCCGTAAAGAAACCTTAAAGAATAAATGGTTTAATTGGGCCATTTTGGGAGCAGCTATTGTAATGGCTGCGGTAGAATTACCTTTCTTAAATAAATTATTTGATGTAACAGAATTAGATGGAATGCAATGGTTAGTAGTCATTGTAGCTGGATTTTTAATGATCTTTATTGTTGAAATTGTTAAATTCTTTCAACGTCGTTTAGGCAGAAAATAAGTTTAATAAAAGAGAGCACAAGTCAAAGGAACTTGGGCTCTCTTTTATTTTGGTTTACAATATCTTTCATGAACGAAAAAGAATTACAAAAATTGGTTGAACAAATATCACTTAATTATTTTAAACGTCCTTTTTTACACAAGGTGAAAATAAATAAACGGATGAGAACAACTGGTGGACGATATTTTTTAGATGATCATCGAATTGAAATCAATGGGCATTTTTTAGCACCCCAATATCATGAAGCCTTGATTGGAATAATTAAACACGAATTAACACATTATCATTTACACCTCATGGGGAAAGGGTACCAACATCGTAATCGGGATTTTAAGCAATTATTAGTAAAAGTAGGTGGTTCACGTTATGCACCGGATATTGGATTAAGAAGAAAAACAAAAATTAATTATGTATATCAGTGCAAAAACTGTGGTTTACTTTATCCAAGAGTACGAAGAATTAATACACGACGCTATTTTTGCGGAAAATGTGGTGGAAAACTATATATAATTAAAAGTAAAAATTAGTTTGCTAAAAATTGCCATTCCTGTTATACTACATAAGTACGCGGGCGTGGCGGAATGGCAGACGCGCAAGACTAAGGATCTTGTGATCGCTTTTTGATCGTGGAAGTTCGAGTCTTCTCGCCCGCACCACTGAAGGAAGTCGTGTTTACGACTTCCTTTTTTGCTAGAAAAATAGTGAATATAATATTATTAGGAGTTTAACTATGCGTCAAAAAAGAGTCCAAAAGATGACAATTGGTGCTGTTTTTATTGCTATTTTAATTATTCAATCCTTCATTCCCTATTTAGGATATATTAGGATTTTACCGGGTCTACCATCCATTACTATTATTCCTTTAACCGTAGCACTTGCTGGTGTTTTATTAGGAACAGGATTTGGAACTTGGATAGGGCTAGTATGGGGACTCTTAAGTTTGATTTTGGCTTATACTCAACCAGGAGATATGGTAAGTCTGATGCTTTTTCAAAATCCATTTATTGCCATTGTTCCTAGAGTAGGAGCGGGATTTGTTGGTGGAATGATTGCACAAGCAGCAAAAAGTAATAGGAAAGTTCAATCTGCTTTTGTGTATGCTATGGCTGGTCTAGCAACTTCAGCTATTAATACTTTGTTAGTAATAGGGTTAACTAGTTTATTCTTTATGAAGAATTCCGCTGCTTTATTGCATAGTTTAGGTCAAACCAGTAATCAAGCACCATTAATTACTATTTTATTAGTGGCTCTTGGAGCTAATGGAATTGTAGAAGCCATTTTTACCGGTTTCATTACTCCATTTATTGCATTACCTATAAAAAAATATTTAGTCAAAAGAAGTCAATAATATGGCAAAAAGATCCCGAAAAAATCAGGCAAATTTACTAATTCTAAAGGTTTTTACAATTTGCTTTGCATTTATTATCCTTATAGCCGGTCTCTTTTATTATCGACGTGAGGTGGCCAATAATCAGTTAGCTCAACAAGCAGCTCAAGAAAGACTCGAAAAAGAGCAGGCACTTAAGCAAAAAGAAAACTTTATCAAGATTGTAGCTCCGATCGCTCAACGAGAGGATAAACAATATGGGGTTTTACCAAGTGTTACTATTGCACAGGCTTGTTTGGAGAGCAATTATGGGCAAAGTGCTTTGGCTAAGGATTATAATAATCTATTTGGTGTAAAGGGAACGGATCCTAATACTTCTAAAGTATTAACAACTAAGGAATTTGTAAATGGTCAGTGGGAGACAATTCATGGACGCTTTCAAATTTATGATTCTTATGATGCATCAATTAGAGCTCATACAATGTTGTTTGTAAAAGGAACCACGTGGAATCCTAATCAATATCAGCATGTTTTAGCAGCTAAGGATTATAAAGAACAGGCTAAAGCATTAGAAACTGATGGATATGCAACAGATCCTAGTTATGCTAATAAATTAATTAATTTAATTGAAGAATTTAATTTAAATCAATACGATAATTAAAGGACTGAGCTAAAAAGCTAAGCCCTTTTTTGCTATAATTAATTAGTCAAAATTGCAGTAACGGTTAAATTTTTGGAGAAAAAAATGAGTGAACAATCAATTTTAAAAGGGTTAAATGATCAACAAGTTAAGGCTGTTCAAACTACTGAAGGACCTTTGTTAGTAGTTGCTGGTGCAGGCAGTGGTAAAACATCAGTTTTAACACGACGAGTAGCATACTTAATTGAAGAACAAGGGGTTGCACCATGGAATATTTTGGCCATTACTTTTACTAATAAAGCAGCTACGGAAATGCGTGAACGTGTTCAAAAGTTATTAGGACCAGTAGCAGATAGTATTTGGATGTCCACTTTTCATGCTTTATGTGTCCGTATATTGCGCCGTGATGCTGAAAAAATTGGTTATTCTTCAAACTTTTCAATTGCTGATTCAACGGAACAATTAACCTTAGTAAAACGCATTGAAAAAGATTTAAATATTAATCCTAAAATGTATGATCCGCGTGGCATCTTAAGTAGTATTTCAAATGCTAAAAATGATCTCTTAACTCCTGATGCCTATGAGGGTATTGCAAGTAGTCCCTTTGAAAAAATGACTGCTAAAGTTTATCGTGAATATCAAAAAAGTTTAAAACGTGATCAAATCATGGATTTTGATGATTTAATTATGCAGACTTTGGTATTATTCAAAAAGGATAAAGCAACTTTACATTATTACCAAAATAAATTCCGTTACATTATGGTAGATGAATATCAGGATACCAACCAAGCCCAGTATGAATTATGTCATGAATTAGCTGAGCAATATAAAAATATCTGTGTTGTTGGGGATGCTGATCAGTCCATTTATGGATGGCGTGGTGCAAACATGGAAAACATCATGAACTTTGAAGAGGACTATAAAGATGATGATGTAAATACGATAATGTTAGAGCAAAATTACCGTTCTACAGGACATATTTTGAATGCGGCCAATGCAGTTATTAAAAATAATCTTAATCGTAAACCAAAGAAGCTGTGGACAGATCGTGGTGATGGAGAAAAAGTAAACTACTATCGCGCCCAAAGTGGAAATGATGAAGGATATTTTGTTGTATCCAAGATACAAGAAAAAATAAAGGAAAAGGGGCTATCCTATAAGGATTTTGCGGTTTTGTATCGAACTAATGCTCAATCACGGAACATAGAAGAAGTTTTAGTAAAGTCAAATATACCTTATAAAATTGTTGGGGGACACAAGTTCTACGATCGTAAAGAAATTCGTGATATTTTAGCTTATTTGAAGATTATTGCTAATCCAGCCGATTCAATGAGTTTAAATCGAATTATTAATACCCCTAAACGTGGGATTGGACCAACCACAATGGCAAAATTCACTAGTTTTGCAGAAGAACATGATTTTACGATGCTTGAGGCCTTTCAAAACTTAGATTTGGCACCAATTACTGGTCGAGCACGTAATACTTTAAAAGAATTCGGTGCAAATTTTGAAGATGCATTGAAGTTTTCAAAAGATCATTCAGTAACGGGATTAACAGAAAAAATTCTTGAGGACTTTGGTTATGTTGAGGCCCTTAGAAGTGAACATACCATTGAAGCAGATAGTCGTTTAGAAAACTTAGATGAATTCTTAACAGTAACTAAACGTTTTGACGACCAATATGAACCAGAGGATGAGAATTCAACTCCATTGGGAGATTTCTTAGCGGAAGTTACTTTATTAAGTGATCAAGATGATTTAGAAAATGTTGACAACCAAGTAACCTTAATGACTTTACACGCCGCTAAAGGTCTAGAATTCCCAGTTGTTTTCCTGATTGGTATGGAAGAAGGAATNTTTCCATTATCACGTGCTTTGATGGATGATAATGAATTAGAAGAAGAAAGACGTTTAGCTTANGTGGGAATCACGCGAGCTGAAAAAGAGCTTTATTTAACTAATGCTTATTCTCGGATGATGTATGGACGTCNACAAAATAATCCTGCATCTCGTTTTTTAAGTGAGATAGATGCAGATGATCTTACTAAATTAAATAAGGATGAAGATACAATNATTGATGTATCATCNCATTCATATAAGCGTACTGNTCCATTTGCTAACAAGGCTGAACGGGCTCACGCGCAAGTTTATACTACTGCCAAAAAACCTTCAGGAGCAGTTGGAGCTGATAAAAAAAGTTGGCAAGTTGGTGATCAGGTAGAACATAAGGCTTGGGGAAAAGGNGTGGTAGTGAAAGTTAATGGCAGTGGAGAAGATATGGAATTAGACATTGCCTTTTCTGGAAAAGGAATAAAACGCCTTTTAGCTGCATTTGCCCCAATTAAAAAGCTATAATAAAGATAAAGTAGTTTTAAAGGGGATATTTTATGACTAATATATCACTTGAACAAGCGCAAGATAGGGTCCAAANTTTAAGAAAACAANTAAANNANTGGGCAGATGCTTATTATGCTAAAGATGCACCNNTAGTTGAAGATGCTACTTATGATAAAAGNTACAATGAATTAGTTAAATTAGAAGAACAATTTCCTAGTTTAGTTACTGCAGATTCAATTACNCAGCGTGTAGGTGGAGAAATTAAAAGTAATTTTTCTAAAGTAGAGCATGAAGTNCCAATGCTTTCAATGGGGGATGTTTTTTCTAAGGCCGAATTAAAAGAATTTGATGAACGAATTCAAAAGGCNGTNGGCCANCCTGTTGCNTATAATGTNGAATTAAAGATAGATGGTTTATCTTTATCATTAGAATACGAAGCNGGAAAATTGGTTAGGGCTTCTACTCGTGGAAATGGAACGATCGGTGAAGATGTAACGGCCAATGCTCGATTTATTAAGGATATCCCNCAAACTTTACCACTTCCTCTAACAACTGAAGTTAGAGGAGAATGTTACATGGGCAAAGAATCATTTGCTGTTTTAAACGCTGAACGTGACGCACGTGGGGAGCAAGTATTTGCTAATCCACGTAATGCGGCCGCTGGTTCATTGCGTCAATTAAATGCGCAGGTTACAAAAAAACGTGATTTAAGTACCTTTATTTATACTTGGGTAAATCCGCCCCAAAATATTACTAGTCAACACCAAGCTATTGAAGAGATGGATAAATTAGGTTTTCACACTAATCATACAGGCCAACGTTTTGACTCAATGGATGAAGTTTTTGAATTTATTGATGAATATACTAAAAAACGTGATAGTCTTTCTTATGGAATTGATGGCATAGTTTTAAAAGTAGATGATTTAAGCCTTCAAAACGATTTAGGAAATACTGTAAAAGTACCACGTTGGGAAATCGCTTATAAATTTCCACCAGAAGAACAAGAGACAGTTGTACGTGATATTGTTTGGACAGTTGGACGGACAGGTGTTGTAACCCCAACTGCAATAATGGATCCAGTACAATTAGCGGGAACTACTGTTTCAAGAGCCGTATTACATAATGCTGATCTTTTAAAAGAAAAGGATGTCCGCATTGGTGATACAGTTAAATTGCATAAGGCGGGGGATATTATTCCTGAAATATCAGAAGTAGTTTTATCTAAACGTCCTGCTGATAGTCAACCTTATGAAATTCCTACCAAATGCCCCTCATGTGNAGGTGAACTCGTCCATTTAAAGGATGAAGTAGCCTTACGCTGTGTTAATCCAATGTGTCCAGCTCAAGTAGAAGAAAAAATTACCCACTTTGCTTCAAGACAAGCAATGGATATTAGAGGGTTAGGACCAAAAATTGTTAAACAACTGATTGATAAGGGATTTGTAAAAGATGTAGCTGATCTTTATCATTTAACCCCAGAACAATTAGGACAATTGGATCACTTTAAGGAAAAATCAATTGATAATCTTTTAACGTCAATTAATAATAGTAAAGATAACTCAGTAGAATTGCTATTGTTTGGCTTAGGAATTGATCATGTGGGGGCAAAGGCGGCACGATTAATTGTTGAAAAATATAAAGACTTAGAAAAGATTATGAATTTAACCGTGCCAGAACTTGTAACTATCGATACAATAGGAGAGACGATTGCTGAATCAATGGTAGCCTATTTTGCTCAACCACAAGCCAGGAAATTAATTCAAGAATTAATGGACAGTGGTGTTAATATGGGCTATCTTGGTAACGATGAAGGTGAAATTGTAGATAACTTCTTTAAGGATAAGACGGTAGTTTTAACTGGTAAGTTAGCTGACTTTACGAGAAGTGAATTTACTAAAAAGCTACAGTCCTTAGGTGCAAAAGTTACAGGTTCTGTATCAAAGAATACTGATTATTTAATATATGGTGAGGATGCAGGATCTAAATTAACTAAGGCTCAGCAACTTGAAATTCCTTTATTGACTGAACAAGATGCAATTGCTCAAATAAATAAAAAATAATTAAGAAGGATAAAGAAAAGTTGAAAAATTTTGTAAAAATTTCGGCTATTTTAGGGGTTTTAATTACCTTAAGTGCATGTGGTAACTTGAAGGACTCAGATTTAGCTAATAATCCAACTACTTCAACTAGTCAAAAGAAGACTTACCAGACTACTAGTACAAATAACAATAGTTACAATGTTTTACTCAAAAATGGTAAGTATTTAACCAGTCCCATCGAAGGCTTGACGGCCGATACTAATGATAATAGTGTTGATGAGCGTGCTTTAGAGTCTCAGTTAATGGGACTATCTCATAATCAGTTTTCAACTGGAAGATATGTTTTCCAAGAAGGCCAACAATTAAATCAAACAACTGTTACTGATTGGTTAGGGAGATATTCTAAAAATAATAAAGAAGGATTAAATCCAGAAAAAGCAGCTAAGGGAAAAGCATATGAACCAATTATTTTAGATCAAGTTTTAGAGCAGGATTACCTTACTAAAAATGGCTCAGGCTATAAATTAGGTGGAATGAGCCTAGGGTTAGCCCTAAATTCTGTTGATTACTATAATAAAAAAGATGGCGGTCCAGAATATCAAGCTAAAATTTCTCGTGAAAGACAAGACAGCTTTGGCAAAGATGCGGCTGATAAAATAGTCAAACGTATTCGTGCCCAAAAGGGTATGAAGAATATTCCAATTTTAATTGGATTGTTTAGTAAAACTTCAAAAGATTCACTTGTTGGAGGAAATTATTTTGCGTATGGAATTGCCAATGCAAATAGTAGTAAAATAAATCAATGGAAGACTGTTAATTATCGCAGTCAAATATTACCTGTTGTTGGTAATGAAAAAGCAATTAATTCATCTGATGCTACAGCATTCAGTGATTTTAAATCGGCCATTCAAGATTACTTCCCTAATATTAGTGGGGTAACAGCTAATGTACAATATGAAAATGACAAATTGAGTCAAATGAATATTACAGTTACGACGCAGTTTTATGGGTACGCTCAAGTTGAGAGTTTTACACGTCTAGTTGCGTCTTCGGCTAAGAAGTATTTACCTACGAATGCACCAATTGAAATAAAAATCACATCAGTAAATGATGTTCAGGCTTTAATTGCAAAGAATTCGGCAGATGATGGTTATTCTGTCCACATCTTTGGCGGAGAATAGGAGGCAAATAGTGAAGATTACAAAAGAAGATATTAAGCACGTTGCGGGCTTATCAAGACTTGAATTTAGTGAAGATGAACTTGAAAAATTCACTGAACAAATGGGAGATATTATCAACATGGCTGACCAATTGGCTGAAGTTGATACTAAGGACGTACCAGAAACAGTCCAAGTTGTTGATCGTGATACTGTTTTTAGAGAAGACAAGCCAGAACATTGGGAAACTAGAGAAGAATTAATGGAAAATGTCCCTGAAAAGGCTGANGGTTACATTAAAGTTCCTGTGATTATTGATAAGGATGACAATGCCTAATGAATTACTTAAACGAAAATATTGACTCATTACATAAAAAACTAAAAGACGGCGAAATAACTGCAGATCAATTAACTCAAGATACTCTAAAAGGTATCAAAGAGTTAGAACCAAAGCTTAATGCAATGATTACTGTTGTTGATGATGCAAAGCCAGCNNAAGATTTAGATTTATCCAATGAATTAGCTGGTATTCCAATTGCTATNAAGGATAACATTATTACTAATGGCATTAAGACTACTGCTGCNAGCCATATTCTTTACAATTATATGCCAGTTTATGATGCAACAGTTATTTCNAAGTTAAAAGATGCNCAAATGACTATTGTTGGTAAAGCTAACATGGATGAATTTGCAATGGGTTCATCAAGTGAAAATTCTTACTATGGTGCACCAAAGAACCCATGGGACTTAACTAGGGTTACTGGTGGNTCATCNGGTGGTTCTGCTGCTGCAGTAGCTAGTGGTGAAGTNGTAGCTGCNCTNGGTTCAGATACTGGTGGTTCAGTAAGACAACCAGCNGCCTTTAATGGTATTTTTGGNATTAANCCAACTTATGGTCGTGTTTCTCGNTGGGGNTTNATTGCGTTTGCTTCTTCACTTGANCAAATTGGTGTAATGACNAAGCGNGCNGCTGANTCAGCTAANATTTTAAACGTAATTGCTGGTGCAGANGAACANGATTCAACTGTTTCAGAAAAAGAAGTTCCTGANTTTACNGCAGCTNTTGGNAAAGATGTAAAAGGNTTNCGTGTAGCNGTTCCNGAAGAATANTTTGGTGAAGGTGTAGAACCAGCAGTNAAGGACNTAATTAATGAACAAATTAANGTCTTAGAAGATAATGGNGCAATTATTAANAAGGTNNAANTACCACATACTAAATANGTTGTTCCTGATTACTACATNATTGCTTCTAGTGAAGCNTCATCAAACTTACAAAGATANGATGGTATTCGTTATGGTTACCGTGCTAAAGATGCCAAGAACTTACTTGATGTTTATGTNAAATCAAGAAGTGAAGCATTTGGTGATGAAGTNAAGCGTCGTATTATGTTAGGNACNTTTGCTTTNTCTGCNGGTTCATATGATCGTTTCTTCAGACAAGCAGCNAAAGTAAGAACTTTNATTTGNGAAGACTTTGATAAGATTTTTGCAGAAAATGANGTAATTGTTGGACCAACCACTCCAACACCAGCATTTAAGATCGGTTCTTCAATTAAAGATCCACTTAAGATGTATGCTAACGATATTTTAACTATTTCTGCTAACATGGCTGGTATTCCTGCAGCNAGTGTTCCTGCTGGTTTAGTAGATGGAATGCCTGTTGGATTCCAAATTATGGCGAAACGTTTTGATGAATCAAGTATTTTCCAAGTTGCTGATTTCATTGAACGTCAAAATAAATTCTATGAAAAAACACCAACTGGATTGGAGGACTAATTAATGAATTTTAAATCAACTATCGGTCTTGAAGTCCACTTCGAATTAAAGACCAAAAGTAAAATTTTCTCTCCATCANCAGTAAGTTATGGAGCACCTGTTAACACTGAAACTAATGTTATTGACTGGGCAATGCCTGGGGTATTACCTAAGTTAAATAAAGATGTATACCGTTTGGGTATTATGGTTGCTTTGGCAACCCATTCACACATTTTGCCAACTACCCACTTTGATCGTAAGAATTACTTCTACCCAGATAACCCAAAGGCATATCAGATTACNCAATTCTTCCAACCATTGGCTCGTGATGGTTATATTGAAGTTGAAGTTCGTGGTAAGAAGAAGCGTATTGGTATTCANGAAATGCATATTGAAGAAGATGCTGGTAAGAACACTCACGGTACTAACGGTTATTCATACGTTGACTTAAACCGTCAAGGTGTTCCTCTTCTTGAAGTTGTTTCTGAACCTGATATGGAAGATCCAGAAGAAGCTTATGCTTACTTAACTAANTTACGTCAAATTGTTCAATTTACTGGTGCTTCTGACGTTAAGATGGAAGAAGGATCAATGCGTGTTGATACNAACATTTCNATNCGTCCNGCTGGTCAAAAAGAATTNGGTAATAANGTTGAAATGAAGAACTTGAACTCATTTGATCACGTTCGCCGTTCNCTNGCCTATGAAGANCAACGTCAACAACAAGTTTTACTTTCTGGTGGTCGTGTTCAAGTNTCAACTCGTCGTTTCGATGATGCNACTGGTAANACNGTNTTGGAACGTGTNAAGGAAGGNGANGCNGANTANCGTTACTTCCCNGAACCTGATATTGCNCCNGATCACATCAGCCAAGAATGGATTGATGAAATTGAAGCAAGTTTGCCAGAATCACCNTTTGCACGTCGNAANCGCTATGTTGAAGAATATGGTATCAAGGAATANGACGCTGACGTTATTTTGCAAACTAAAGAGTCAAGTGANTTNTATGATGCAACAGTAGCTGCTGGTGCAGATCCNAAACTTGCTGCTAACTGGTTAAACACCCAAGTTAATGGTTACTTGAATGAAGAACAAGTTGAAATTCAAGATATTAAGTTAACACCAGAGAACTTAGCTCAAATCATTAAGATGATNAANGATGGAACTATTTCATCTAAGATNGCTAANAAAGTCTTCAAAGAAAGTATTGAAAANGGNACTGANCCTAAGAANTACGTTGAAGANAAAGGNATGGTTCANTTATCAGANNTNTCAGTNCTTGANCCAATGGTTAAGAAAGTTGTTGATAACAACCCACAATCTGTTGAAGACTTTAAGAATGGTAAAGACCGTGCTATTGGTTTCTTAGTTGGACAAATTATGAAGGAAACTCGTGGTAAAGCTAACCCTAAAGTTGTTAATGAATTATTAAATAAGGAATTACAGAGTCGCTAGTAGGAGAAAGGTNTAGGCTATGGTAAAGAAGGCGCGATTGATTTATAATCCTGTAGCTGGTCATGAACAAATGACTAATAGTGTTGCAGATATTTTAAATATTATGGAACAAGCAGGCTATGAAGCTAGTGCCTTCCGNACNANNCCNGANCCNTTATCNGCACAANANGAGGCTAANCGNGCNGCNNTNGAAGGNTTTGANTTNNTNGTTGGNGCNGGNGGNGATGGAACNATTAATGAAGTNGTNAATGGTATTGCNCCNNTNGAAAANCGTCCTAANATGGCAGTNATTCCAGCCGGAACTACNAATGATTTTGCNNGAGCNTTAAANATNCCGCGNGATGATTTNGTNGANTCNGCNAANATNATTTTNAATGGTAAAACNCAAAAAATGGANATNGGTAANGCTGGCNANAAATATTTTATGAATATTGCNGCTAGNGGNTCNNTAAGTGAAATTACTTATTCNGTNCCTTCNGAAGCNAAGTCTGTTTTNGGNTATACNGCTTATNTNGTTAANGGNGCAGAAATGTTNCCANGAATNAGNAANCAAAANATGCGNNTNACTTATGATGATGGNGTATATGAAGGNAATCTNTCNTTATTNNTANTAGGNATGACNAATTCNATTGGNGGNTTTGANNNNATNATGCCNAATGCNCAATTNTCAGATGGNNTNTTNCANTTAATTGTNGTNAAAACTGATNNNACNACNGAAATGGTNAANTTAATGGCAATGGCNTTAAGNGGTAAGCANGTAAATGATCCTAGAATTATTTATACCAANACTAAATCNTTNAAAGTNGANNTACTTAGATGAGNNATNAGCNTGNTAAGGTACCNATNAATNTAGATGGTGAAATTGGTGGNTANTTNCCAATAACNTTTGAAAATTTGAANCANCATATNGANTTTTATATTGGNGAATAATATTAATATANGTAATTTTATAAATGATNAAAGTNCGNAAGGTNATTAAAACTTTTCGNACTTTTTTTATAATTTNATCTTGACAANAATNAAAAAGNAATTAAAATAATTATTAANAAATTTAAATTAATATGAAAACAAAGAGNAAGAAGAGTAACTTATTCTTAATTNNCAGCGAGTCTTGTTAGGTGGAAGAAGATAAATNNAAGTTTAAGTGAAAATCACTTTCGAGTTCTGCTTCTTAATTTNTTAGTAAGAAACAGTGGGNACNCCCATTACAGTGTCAGCGTATCGTTAATTGTAACCGTACGTGGAAGGTATTGTTAGTAATAACAATATAAATNAAGGGTGGTACCACGCTCGAGCGTCCCTCAANCAANTTANNTTGGTTGAGGGACTTTTTTTGTNNTCNTAATATTTTTNGGAGGAAGAAAAATGAAAGACCAAAAATCNCGNAANTTNTCNTGGAAGGAATACCTAGTTGTTGCTTCNNTATTATTTGGACTATTNTTTGGAGCNGGAAACTTAATTTTTCCACTTCATTTAGGTCAACTAGCAGGTTCAAATTGGGGNACAGCAGCTNTNGGATTTTTGATCACTGGTGTCTTGTTACCATTACTATCTGTTTTAGCNGTGGCAATCACACGTGCAAATGGNNTCTATGATATTGGTAAACCATTAGGAGCTACTTTTGCNGTAGTATTTATGGTTTTAATTCATGCAACAATNGGGCCTTTATTTGGTACTCCAAGAACNGCAACTGTTTCCTTTACAGTTGGAGTTGCACCATTTGTTCCTAAAAATATGCAAACTGTTGCCTTATTAGTATTTTCNGCTCTATTCTTTTTAGCAGCTTTTGCNTTTTCTTATCATGAAAATNATATNTTATCNAATGTTGGTAAAGTNNTAAANCCTTTATTTTTAGNCCTTTTATTCTTNGTATTTGTAGTTGCNTTNNNAAATCCTTTNGGNAATCCNGANNCTGCANCNNTNACNGNTGCTTATANACATTCTGCNTTNGTNAATGGCTTNTTAGAAGGNTANAACACNATGGATGCNTTNGCNGGNNTNGCNTTTGGAGTNACNGTNGTNACNGCNGTTCGNTCNATGGGNCAAAANAGTGCNAAGAGTGTNTCNAAAGTAGTTGCTAAATCNGGTGTNCTTGCAGTTAGTGCAATTGGTTTNATCTACTTNTTATTAATCTTAATGGGNGCNATGTCNNTNGGGCANTTTAANGTTTCAGATAATGGNGGNGTNGCNTTTANNCAAATNGTTAATNAATATGNNGGAGTTTTTGGNCAAGCCNTACTTGCATTTTTATTAACAATNACNTGTTTAACTACNGCNGTAGGNTTAGTTGCNGCNTTTGCNCANGATTTTCANAAACATTTTCCAAAAGTTAGTTATCATGCNTGGCTTGCNCTTAGNTGTNNNGCTTCATTNTTAACNGCNAANTTTGGTTTAGATCAAATCATNGCTTGGTCAACNCCAATGNTAATGTTNTTATATCCNTTATCNATGGTTCTAATTNTTTTATCTGTNTGNTCACCATTNTTNAATAAAGATGGNGTTGTGTATTTCTTTGTAATCGTCTTTACTGTTGTTCCAGCNNTNGGNGATATGGTAGTNGCNTTTCCAAGTNTAGTAAGTCANAGTNNTTTTGGNTTNACNGTNGCNNATTTNAGAAGTAGTTTGCCATTGGCTAATATGGGATTGTCTTGGTTAGTTCCNGCTTTAGTTGGGGCAGTAATTGGACTAGCTGTTNATTATGTAAGAAATAAAAAATCCACTCCTNTNTTNGAAGAAGTGGANGAATAAAAANTTATCTNATAAAAAGAAGTAAGCATTCATTTTGCTTACTTCTTTTATTTATTAGTATTNATTTAACGGTTATCACTGCCCATNCCGAAGATTTCAAGGAAGAACATAAATAAGTTAATGAAATCAAGGTATAATTGTAAAGCTCCCAGTACAGCTAANCCTAATGAACTGGTTTGATNAGCATATTTAGCATAGATAGTTTTAATTTGTTGNGCATTCCAAGCGGTTAAACCAACAAAAATAATTACACCAATATAAGCAAAGATATAAGTAATCATTGGGTTCTTAAGAAACATATTAATGAATGTAGCTACAATAAAGCCAATTAAAGCAGCAGATGCATAAGAACCAATGTTNGATAAGTCGCGCTTAGTAATAGTTCCGTAAATTGCCATTGTAATAAAAACTGCAGCAGCTGAAACAAAGGCTGAGGTGACAGTACCTGAAGTGTAAGCACTACAAATGACAGCAAATGATAATCCATAAGACATTGCAATAATCATTAANAGAATAAAGCTAGCAACTGGATTACGAGTGGCTCTAAAACCGATTACTAAAGAAAGAATAACTGGTAGAAAAAGAACTATCCAACTTGAAGCACGATTAGAAAATAATNCAATTACACTTGCTCTAAAAACAGTTATTGATAAGTATGATGTTAAGGCAGAAACTAGAACTGCAATTGCCATAATGACATAAGTTTTAGTTAAAAAACTATTCAAGGCAGCATTGTCAACAATATGACGACGTTCAGGATTTTCAGAAAAGTTATCCATATCAGAACCTCTTTCTAAATGATTTTATTTCTAACTATCATTATAGTATATAAAATGACTAAAGAAAAAACTATCTTTCTTACNTAATAAAAGATAGTTTTAAAAAATATTTTAATTATGTAGTTTCTTTTTATCCCATTTAAGTCCTATCCCNGTNACNCCAGATAAAATAGAAAAGACNGGTGAAAGTAAACTAAAGAATGTAAATGGAATAAAGTCGAGCACNGGNACTCCNAAAGTAGAAGCCGCAAATGATCCGGCTACGCCCCAAGGAATTAAGTAGTTAATTACACTACCACCNTCTTCAAGTACACGACTAAGTGCTAAAGANGATAAGCCCATTTTATCGTAGGCTTGTTTAAAAGCACGACCTGGCAAAATAACAGAAAGGTATTGTTCACCAACAAAAAGGTTNATACAAATNCCAGAAAGAATAGTAGTGATTACTAAACGACCNGGTTTTTTCAAGTGATCAACTAGTGGCTTCATGGCATTTTGGACTACTTCAAATTTCATTAGTAATCCACCTAAAGAAAGGGTAGAAATAATTAGGGCTACAGTACCCATCATGCTAGAAATTCCACCACGGGTTAATAAGAGGTTTACGGATTTATCAGATGTTTTTGCTANAAANCCATTCATAATGATATCGTTTAAAGCAGTAATAGATTGATGTGGATTTTGAATAAAAATCATTACCACACTCAAAACAATATTTAGGAAAAGAGTAGGNATAGCTGGAATTTTACGCCAGGCACAGTAAACCATCAAAATAATTGGCGCTAAAGCCCACCAACTAATCGTAAAGTTTGACTGCAGGATACTTACAGTATGTTGAATTTTTGAAGCATGCATTTGTCCGCTNCTACCTAANAGCCAGAAAAGAATTAAGGAAACTATGAAGGCTGGAATAGTAGACCACATCATATTTTTAATATGGGCAAAAAGTTCACTTTCNGCTACGGCAGATGAAAGGTTAGTGGAGTCAGATAAAGGNGACATNTTATCGCCAAAGACTGCNCCAGAAATAATTGCACCAGCCATCAAGGCAGGATTAAGATTCATGCTAACACCGATACCAAAAAGGGCAATTCCTACTGTAGAAATAGTAGTAAAGCCACTACCAATTGCAGTCCCTACAATTGCGCAAACAATAAAGACAGATGGCACAAAGAATTGACCATTAATCATTTTGAAGCCGGCAACCATAATAGAAGGGATAATTCCCGCTTTAATCCAGAGTCCAATTAAGGCACCAATCAAAATAAAAATAAAGATAGGAATAATAGCGACACCGATTCCTTCTTTNATACCATCTTGAATGTCAACCCAAGATGCNCCACGAAATTTTGCCCAAAATATTAATAAACAAACNGTAAATAATACTGGTACTTCTGGCATCAGACCCAGTTTGATNACTGACCATCCTAGAATAATAAGTAAAATAGCTAAGATAGTGATTGCTTCNCCAAATGAAACTTTCNTTTTCATACTCCTTCTCCTTTAAATAAAAAAGTCCCGTTGAAATTAATCAACGGGACGATTGAAATCGCGGTACCACCCAAATTCAAGCATAGAGCTCGATCTCTACAGAAGATAACGGTTCTGCTAGTACCGNAAAAACTGATTTAATCGNTGTAATTCAGAATTCTCTGCCTGACTGGTTCGCACATCACCACCAGCTCTCTGACGCCTAACAAAGTTCCTACTTGGACGATTTATGTTAATCAACATAATAGCAAGATAGAAATTGNGTGTCAATATTTTTTTAAAAGATGATGGTATAATTATTAAAATAGATATTCAGTAATTAAGAAAAGCAGTTAGAAAAAGAGGATACTTATGCAAAAAAATGAAATTGTAGAATTAGAAATTACCGACCTCTCTTATGAAGGAATGGGTGTTGCGCACCATGAAGGGCTGACTGTTTTTGTAAATAATGCTTTACCAGGCGAAATAGTTAANGCCAGAATTTTAAAGGTAAAAAAGAATTTTGCTTTTGCCAANATTGAAGAAATGGTTAAAGAAAGTCCAGATCGTATNAANGTTGANTTACGCCAATGGGTACAAACAGGACTAGCTTCTTTAGCTCACTTAAAATATGACAAACAANTNGANTTTAAACGNCANCAAGTAGTAAATTTATTGCAAAAAGCNCACATGGATNATGTTGAAGTAGGNCAAACTTTAGCTAGTCCAGAAGAAGTAGGTTATCGCAATAAGGGCCAAGTGCCAGTCAGAAACGTAAATGGCCAACTAGAAATTGGCTTTTTCCGTCGCCACTCACATGATTTAATGCCGCTTACTAACTTCTTTACTACTGATCCTGAAATTGACCGTACTCTTTTGGCTGTGCGTGATATTTTACGCGCTAATAAGGTNCCGGCCTATGATGAAAAAAATCATAAGGGTGAAGTACGTTATCTTGATGTACGTCGNTCAAAGGCTACTGGTGANATTATGGTNATTTTAGTAACTTTAGACAAAGATTTTCCACAATTAGCNAAAGTAACTGAAGAAATTAGCAAAATTGATGGTGTAACTAGTGTTGTTTTGAACCATAATCCACAAAAGACCAATGTGATTCTGGGGAAAAAGGATTATCTTCTTTGGGGTAAAGATTATATTATGGATAAAATTGGGGATGTCGAATTTAAAATTTCACCTCAAAGTTTCTTNCAAATTAATTCATTGCAAACGCCTCGTTTATATCAATTAGCAATTGATAAGGCTGAGTTAAAACCTAATGACGTTGTAATTGATGCATATTCTGGGATTGGAACGATTGGGTTGTCTGTGGCAAAACACGTTAAAGAAGTTCGGGGGATGGAAGTAGTCAAGCCCGCTGTTGAAGATGCAAATAATAATGCAACTTTGAATGGTATTGATAATGCCCATTATGTTGTGGGTAAAGCTGAAGAAATTATGCCTAAATGGGCTGCTGATGGGTTGAAGACAGATGTCATTTTTGTTGATCCTCCACGTAAAGGNTTAACTNCTGAATTTATTGAAGCAGCGGTTAAAACTGGACCAGAAAAGATTGTTTATATTTCATGTAATCCAGCAACCATGGTGCGTGATTTAGAGCAATTTAAAGAAGCTGGATATGACTTTGATAGAATTGATCCGGTTGATATGTTCCCACAAACGCCTCATGTNGAAGCGGTTAGTGTGTTGAAGAAAAAGTAATTTTAACGACTATCGACTAATTGACAGCTAATTGTCAGGAAGATTTCCTGGGAAATTTTAAGCTACTTTACTAGACTAAGGCTAATTAGTAGGAGGTCAGTAAAATACAAAATAATTAAGATAAAAGGAAGTTAGACTTTAGAGATNTAACTTCCTTTTTATCTTANTNTGCTCTATCAGTTTTTAAATGATAATGTTCCATAAANAATCTNGCAATTGGNTGGGCAATTAANCCTTCAATTAAAAGTGCCAAACCAAAATTCCGTGGCCAAATTTCAAAAAAGTTTTTAAGNGTATGCATTGGAATACTTCTTTGCCCAATAGCACTNCCAATTATGGTCATTAANGCTGAAATAATAAAAACATTGCATAGAGTGTTAATCCAAATTTGAGTTTTAAAGCTATCATCCTTATGAGTAATTTTTTCTTTCAAGAAAGTGGCAGNTTTTTCAGCTAATAACACTACTAAAATTACGGCAATCCAAATAAATGGTAAAACATGGAGTACCTTAAGATAATTGGCCATACTCCAGCCCATTTCCCAAAGTGAAATAATCGGTCCTATGATGTTGACTGAAATAAAAGAAACAATAAANATAAACATTGCTTTTTCTTTCCAGTTACGAGGNAGCTTCATNTAAAATTCCATTTTTACTCCTTTTTAAAACAAAAAAAGGTCCAACAAACTATGATGTTTGCTGAACCGTTATACGCAAAATATTTTTAAGACTAAACTATTATACATGGACTATTTAAAAATTTCAAAGTAAGCATGATAAAATTATCGTTAGAATAAGATAAATTTACTGTGGTAAAAGGAATTTATTGATGAGTAAATATAAGCTACTGTGGAAATATTTAAAAGAAAATAATCAACCTAGCTATAATTTAACTTTTGATGAAATTAAAATCATTTTAGGTTTTAAGCTAGATCATGCATTCTTAACTTATAAAAAGGAAACTAAAGATTATGGCTATAAAGTAGATAAAATTTCATTAAAAGAAAGTAGAGTAATTTTTAGTAAATTAGAAGAATAAAAGGAAAAGTATGAAACAGGTAAATATTGGAATTTTAGCTCACGTTGATNCTGGCAAAACAACTCTTTCGGAAGCTTTACTTTATCAAACTGGTGCTTTACGCAAATTGGGTCGTGTTGATAATGGAGNTGCCTTTTTAGATTCAGATCAACTTGAAAAGAAACGTGGGATTACGATTTTTTCTCATTTGGCACAATTTCAAACTAATGAAACTAATTTTACTTTAGTGGATACTCCAGGACANATGGATTTTGCTAATCAATTGCAATCAACTTTAGGCGTATTGNACTATGCTATTTTAGTNATTTCNGCTGCNGATGGTGTAACAGCTTATNCTAAAACTTTATGGCAATTATTANATAAATTACAAATTCCNACCTTTATTTTTGTTAATAANNTTGATCAAATTGNNGNTAANGNTGAAGTATTNNAAAATATTCAGTCTNAATTAAGNNCACAGATTATTAATTTTTCTGATGATGAAAATACNGTAAATGAAAATATTGCTACAACNNATGAANAAATNNTAGAAACNTTTCTTGAAACTGGNAAGATAGCGACACAACAAGTTCAAGATCTCATTGCTGAAAGAAAGATTTTTCCTGCTTATTTTGGTTCTGCTTTGAAATTAGATGGTGTTGATGAATTTATTTANGGATTAGATAAGTTGACTAAGCAAGNNGAATATCCTGATAAGTTTGCTGCTAAAGTATTTAAAATTTCTCATGAAAANAANGATCGTTTANCTTGGGTAAAAGTAACTGGTGGNAANTTAAAGGCTAAGCAACCTTTAGAAGATGAAAANGCCGATGAATTACGAATTTATAATGGNGATAAATTCACTACTGTTGACAAGCTCAAAGCAGGTCAAATTGGCGTTATCAAAGGNTTAAAAAATAGTTTTGTTGGTCAAGGACTAGGAAGTCAAAACACTAGTAATACTAATTTTTTACAACCCGTATTAAATTATNGTGTGACAACCGAAGGTGACCTGCATGAGGTTCTGGTTGCTTTACAAGTATTAGAACAAGAAGATCCCTTATTAAATGTTAATTGGAATAAAGATTTAGACGAAATCAATGTTCAATTAATGGGNCAAATGCAAGCAGAAATTCTAGCACAGATAATGCAGGAACGCTTTAATTTACAGGTTAAATTAGAAGANGGAAATGTCTTATATAAAGAGACAATTACTAAGCCTATTGAGGCAGTGGGNCACTTTGAACCGTTACGGCATTACGCTGAAGTTCACTTTCTCTTAAAGCCTTTACCACGCAATAGTGGGATCAAGATAACTTCTAGCTGTAGTTTGGAAGTNTTACCAAGTAATTGGCAANANCAGATTTTGCATGCTTTGACAGAAAAAACTCATTTAGGTGTATTAGNTGGATTTCCTTTAACTGATGTTGAAATTGAGTTAATTNGTGGTAAAGGAAGTGAAGTTCATACTGTTGGTGGAGATTTTCGTGAAGCTAGCTGGCGTGGCGTGCGTCAAGGATTAATGGAATTNAAGCANNAAGAANGNANTGANNNTTACTNGANCCNTGGTATGANTTTCGGCTTAANTGTNCCACAAGATCAGGTNGGAAGAGCCATGAATGATATTCAAAAGATGGGAGGAAANTTTAANNTANAAGATANNACNTTANTAGGNAGNGCACCTGTAGCNCAAATGNNAAATTATCATCAAGAAGTAAGAANTTATAGTCATGGTGAGGGNAGTTTAGAGTGCGTTGTAAACGGCTATCAGGCTTGTCAAAATAGTAGTGAAATTATTCAAGCAAAAAATTATGATCCAATGGCGGATATCGAAAATACACCTAATTCTGTCTTTTGTTATCATGGTGCTGGTCATACAATTACTTGGGATCAAGTACCAGAACATGCNCAATATCCATATTTAAAGAAATAATATTTCAGTAGCATTATCGAATAATTCTNGATAATGCTACTTTTTTTACTCTATTTTTNTAAAAACACGAACAATAATATTNATTTATTTTTANAAAGTTAGTAAATNAGTNANNTTNTTANNNNAAAATAGTTTATTTTANGTNAAAATATGTTAAAATCTTATCGTTGATGATTTTGAGTAAGGAAATNNAAATGAATAACGATATTGAAAAAATACTAATNAGNCANGAACAAATGAATAATCGNTTNGATGAATTAGCNGCCCAATTAAATGAAAAATATANTGATAGCAAAGAATTACCNCTAGTTGTCTCAGTAATGACTGGAGCACTGATGTTTAGTGGTAAAATGCTTGAACGTTTAAACTTTATGATGAATCTTGATGTGGTTAAAGCTTCTAGTTATGAAGGAGCTCATTCCACTGGTAAGGTTACTTTAAGTCAAGATGTAAAATATGACGTAAAAAATAGACCAGTAATTATTATGGAAGACATTATTGATACTGGCCGTACCTTGAAATTCTTAAAAGATTTATTTTTAAAACGTGGTGCTAAAAGCGTAGAAATTTGTGCTATGATGGATAAACCGAAAAGTCATGAAGTAGACTTAAAGGGAGATTATATCGGCTTTAATGCACCTAATGAATTTTTAGTAGGATATGGCTTAGATTATGATGGGTTATACCGCAACTTACCTTATATTGGTGTTTTAAAACATCGTGTGTATGCATAAAATTTGTAAATTTAATTACTATGTAAAAGAGCAAGTTTGTAGATTAGAACTAGAAACTTGCTCTTTTATTTTAATATATATTAGTTGAAATCACTTTTTAAACAGATTAAACTACAACTGTTAGAAAAATATTTAATAAAGAAAGACAAAGGTAAAAAATCATGAGATTAATTACGCTTGAAGAACACTACATGTCTAAAAAAGTTAATGATCAAGTTGAAAAGATCTTACTTAAAAATAATAGTGTAAATCCAGCAATGTTTAAATTTATTAATGATTTTGTTAATAGTAGCTTAATTACTGATATTGGTGATAAGCGTATTGCTTATATGGATAAAGTTGGTGTTGATACA
>JAAVAW010000008.1 GCA_014803905.1 Lactobacillus sp.
AGAATGGCGCGGGACGGAATCGAACCGCCGACACAAGGAGCTTCAATCCTTTGCTCTACCAACTGAGCTACCGAGCCATTTTACGGTCCCTACCGGATTCGGACCGGTGATCTCCTCCGTGACAGGGAGGCGTGATAACCCCTACACCAAGGGACCATATTGCGGGAACAGGATTTGAACCTATGACCTTCGGGTTATGAGCCCGACGAGCTACCAGACTGCTCCATCCCGCGATTATAAGGAGGATGTGGGATTCGAACCCACGCGCGGGCAAAACCCGCCTGACGGTTTTCAAAACCGTTCCCTTCAGCCGGACTTGGGTAATCCTCCAGTTTATCGCTGTTTAACAGCATATGACCCGTACGAGATTTGAACTCATGTTACCGCCGTGAAAGGGCGGTGTCTTAACCACTTGACCAACGGGTCATAATTTAAAATTAAGTGCTAACGCAATTATTAATGATACAGAAGTAAGAATAACTTGTCAAGAACTTTTTATTCTTTTTTTACCTGCTTAATCTTGTCGCATCAGCAATATAAATAATACTAAAATATAAGGTTTTATGCAAGGATTTTTTAAATATTATTTTTATTTATATTAACTTTTTTCCAAACACCCTTTCTTTATCTAAATTTACAGTTAAGCCTATTACTTTCAACCCTAGGGGTTCAATGCTCTTTCAAAGATAATATTGACTACCGTATGAATCATTCATGAAGCCTTTTTAATCCTTCATCTATAAAACAGCTCTTTTTATTCAATAAACTTATTATTCTATACTTTTACTTTGAACTCTTTAGTAATAATAAAAAGTATTTTTTTAAGAATAAATATTCTAATTTAATAACCTTATTTACCTATTTTATTTTATTAATTACTTTTCTAAATTTTTGAAACTCTGATTAACAAAGCAACTGATACCTTTATGTCAGTTTTAATACTCACGTAATATGCCTCTGTAAGAGTTTTGCCAAATTAATATACCCTAGAAGATCCTTATCCGCTCTAACTCTTATTATTAACTTCAATGTCTTCTGCATATTAAAGCTAGAATTTCACTCTATTTTCCATTTGATAGATTTAGTGTAAGTGTTTCCTTTTTTTTCGAGCTCTATAATTTTTCCTGTTGATGGAATATCTTATGATATTCTATTGGCCGGATTTTTTATTAAAAAAGAGGCCCTAACCTCTCTAACTTACAATCCTTCTTCGACCAATTCAATTAAGTTTTAAAATTTTTGCTACCTTAACAGAAGATCGTTCTATGACTAGTATTGCTAGAGAACATAATGTTTCAATTAATACTGTTCAAAGAGTCTTAGAAAATTTTTCTTCTTACTTTATGATGATTTTAACTACCTTCCTGATCACCTAGCTTTCGATGAATTTTGGGGTAGAGATAAGAAGCCTCATTTTATCTGTCTTGATGGTGATTCCTATCAAGTTAGTCAAATCCTGAGAACTCGCTTCAAACCTACTATTCTTCATTCTTTTATAAATTATTCCTTATCCTTAAGCTAGAGCGACGGTTAAAACCGTTACCATGGACCTTAACTACTACCTAATCGTAGCTCGTCAGCTTTTCCCTAACGCTAAAATTGTTATCGATCGCTTCCATATGGTTCAAAGGTTTACTCGCTCTTTCGATAGTTTAAGAGTTCAAAGAATGAAGCAGTTTAATAAGCAAAGTCGAGAATATAAACTTCTTAAATCTACTTGAAAGTTATATCTGATGAGGTATGACAAACTTAATAGAACTAAACCTTACTATGACTGGCATTTTAAAGATTATCTTACACAAGAATATGTTGAGACGGATTAGATTGTAGTAAAGCTCTTGAGAATACCTATTGGATCATGCAAGACTTCATAGCAAATTATTGAATTACTTCATTCAAACCAAATTATCGGTAAACAAATGCATCAAACTTTAATTACTTTCAAACATAACTATTCCAGTGTATTAAATGGCTTAACTTCTACTTACTCAAACGGTTGTCTTGAAGGAGTTATCGTAAGATTAAACCAATTGAACGTACTGCTTATGGTTATACTAATTTCAAACATTTATTAATCAGAATTAGGTTGGAACAAAATAGAGAAAAAAAGAATCAAGCGAATTAATCGTCTGATTCTCTTCTAACTCTCTCCATCAACAGGAGTTGATAGCGAGCCCTTAAAACCACATATATTCGGTGGATTTTCTGTGTAAAATAAAAGGAATGCCTTTATATCAGCATTCCTACCCGCATATACGGAGACTGAGAGATTCGAACCCTCGCGCCGGTATAAACCGACCTACACCCTTAGCAGGGGCGCCTCTTCAGCCACTTGAGTAAGTCTCCAATGGGCCTAAATGGACTTGAACCATCGACCTCACGCTTATCAGGCGTGCGCTCTAAACCAGCTGAGCTATAGGCCCATTAAAGCGGGTAACGAGAATCGGACTCGCGACTAAAGCTTGGAAGGCTTTCGTTTTACCACTAAACTATACCCGCATAAAAATAAACGAAGAATGGCGCGGGACGGAATCGAACCGCCGACACAAGGAGCTTCAATCCTTTGCTCTACCAACTGAGCTACCGAGCCATTTTACGGTCCCTACCGGATTCGGACCGGTGATCTCCTCCGTGACAGGGAGGCGTGATAACCCCTACACCAAGGGACCATACTGCGGGAACAGGCTTTTAACCTATGACCTTCGGGTTATGAGCCCGACGAGCTACCAGACTGCTCCATCCCGCGATTATAAGGAGGATGTGGGATTCGAACCCACGCGCGGGCAAAACCCGCCTGACGGTTTTCAAAACCGTTCCCTTCAGCCGGACTTGGGTAATCCTCCAGTTTATCGCTGTTTAACAGCATATGACCCGTACGAGATTTGAACTCATGTTACCGCCGTGAAAGGGCGGTGTCTTAACCACTTGACCAACGGGTCATAATTTAAAATTAAGTGCTAACGCAATTATTAATGATACAGAAGTAAGAATAACTTGTCAAGAACTTTTTATTCTTTTTTTACCTGCTTAATCTTGTCGCATCAGCAATATAAATAATACTAAAATATAAGGTTTTATGCAAGGATTTTTTAAATATTATTTTTATTTATATTAACTTTTTTCCAAACACCCTTTCTTTATCTAAATTTACAGTTAAGCCTATTACTTTCAACCTTAGGGGTTCAATGCTCTTTCAAAGATAATATTGACTACCGTATGAATCATTCATGAAGCCTTTTTAATCCTTCATCTATAAAACAGCTCTTTTTATTCAATAAACTTATTATTCTATACTTTTACTTTGAACTCTTTAGTAATAATAAAAAGTATTTTTTTAAGAATAAATATTCTAATTTAATAACCTTATTTACCTATTTTATTTTATTAATTACTTTTCTAAATTTTTGAAACTCTGATTAACAAAGCAACTGATACCTTTATGTCAGTTTTAATACTCACGTAATATGCCTCTGTAAGAGTTTTGCCAAATTAATATACCCTAGAAGATCCTTATCCGCTCTAACTCTTATTATTAACTTCAATGTCTTCTGCATATTAAAGCTAGAATTTCACTCTATTTTCCATTAGATAGATTTAGTGTTAAATAGATTTAGTGTAAGTGTTTCCTTTTTTTCGAGCTCTATAATTTTTCCTGTTGATGGAATATCTTATGATATTCTATTGGCCAGATTTTTTATTAAAAAAGAGGCCCTAACCTCTCTAACTTAAAATCCTTCTTCGACCAATTCAATTAAGTTTTAAAATTTTTGCTACCTTAACAGAAGATCGTTCTATGACTAGTATTGCTAGAGAACATAATGTTTCAATTAATACTGTTCAAAGAGTCTTAGAAAATTTTTCTTCTTACTTTATGATGATTTTAACTACCTTCCTGAACACCTAGCTTTCGATGAATTTTGGGGTAGTGAGAAGAAGCCTCATTTTATCTGTCTTGATGGTGATTCCTATCAAGTTAGTCAAATCCTGAGAACTCGCTTCAAACCTGCTATTCTTCATTACTTTTATAAATTATTCCTTATCCTTAAGCTAGAGCGACGGTTAAAACCGTTACCAAGGACCTTAACTACTACCTAATCGTAGCTCGGCGGCTTTTCCCTAACGCTAAAATTGTTATCGATCGCTTCCATATGGTTCAAAGGTTTACTCGCTCTTTCGATAGTTTAAGAGTTCAAAGAATGAAGCAGTTTAATAAGCAAAGTCGAGAATATAAACTTCTTAAATCTACTTGAAAGTTATATCTGATGAGGTATGACAAACTTAATAGAACTAAACCTTACTATGACTGGCATTTTAAAGATTATCTTACACAAGAATATGTTGAGACGGATTAGATTGTAGTAAAGCTCTTGAGAATACCTATTGGATCATGCAAGACTTCATAGCAAATTATTGAATTACTTCATTCAAACCAAATTATCGGCAAGCAAATGCATCAAACTTTAATTACTTTCAAACATAACTATTCCAGTGTATTAAATGGCTTAACTTCTACTTACTCAAACGGTTGTCTTGAAGGAGTTATCGTAAGATTAAACCAATTGAACGTACTGCTTATGGTTATACTAATTTCAAACATTTATTAATCAGAATTAGGTTGGAATAAAAATAGAGAAAAAAAAGAATCAAGCGAATTAATCGTCTGATTCTCTTCTAACTCTCTCCATCAACAGGAGTTGATAGCGAGCCCATAAAACCACATATATTCGGTGGATTTTCTGTGTAAAATAAAAGGAATGCCCTTATATCAGCATTCCTACCCGCATATACGGAGACTGAGAGATTCGAACCCTCGCGCCGGTATAAACCGACCTACACCCTTAGCAGGGGCGCCTCTTCAGCCACTTGAGTAAGTCTCCAATGGGCCTAAATGGACTTGAACCATCGACCTCACGCTTATCAGGCGTGCGCTCTAAACCAGCTGAGCTATAGGCCCATTAAAGCGGGTAACGAGAATCGGACTCGCGACTAAAGCTTGGAAGGCTTTCGTTTTACCACTAAACTATACCCGCATAAAAATAAACGAAGAATGGCGCGGGACGGAATCGAACCGCCGACA
>JAAVAW010000009.1 GCA_014803905.1 Lactobacillus sp.
TGGGTTATCAGTGTAGTTACCAGTATCCCATTGTGATAATGGAGTACCACCTGGAGTTACACCATTCAATTGAATCATGTTACCAGCATTCTTGGAGTCGTTGTTACCTTCAAGACGAATTAAAGTACCAGTTTGTTGACCAGTTCTTTGTAAGTTTACGTAAGCTGGCTTAGTGAAGCTCAAAACGTCATTTGAGCTAACACCGTACATGTTGATTAAACCAGCAAATGGAGTGTTGGTCATAACCTTACCAGTGTATAAAGCTGGACTTACGAAAGAAGCTTGATCTTGAAGATCTAAAGTAGCACCTTCACCAACATTCATGGTGTATTTAACTGGGTTATCACCATAAGTACCCATAACAATTAATGGTGCCCATACCTTGCCATCAGCCTTGTTAGTTGCTGGAACATCTTTACGAACAATCTTCAAAGTACCATTGTCAATTAAGCTACTATCATGAGCTTGAATGTTAGAACTTTGAATACCACCAACGTTTAAGGCAATAACACCAGCGTGGAAGCCATTGAAGACTGAAGCAGCACCAACAATACTATTTTCAAAACCGTCATGTTCGTTATCTTGTTGAGTAAGAATGTTAACATTACCAGTCTTATTAATGGTTAAGTTACGAGCCATAATAGCTGATGAGTGACCACTACCTAAAGTTTCGTTTAAGTTACCATCGATAGTTAAAGTACCATCAGTCCAGTCAGAAGCGTTAGCAATACCCATACCACGAGTTACGATACCACGAAGATCGTATTGGTTTGGAATAGTTGAGTTAATAAGCTTACCGTCTTGATCCTTAGTGTTAGCGTTAATAGTTAAAGTTGAACCTTCAGCTACATGTAATGAATCATAAGCGGTCTTAGGATCTGAGAAGTCAGCTGCGTTATGTGGAGTTACCAAAATAACGTTCATACCTTCACCATCAATTACACCACCACCAGTTTTATCTTCTGAAGCAGCGTTAATGATAGTAGTACCATTTAATACTTCAACTGAGTTAGCATCAATTCCGGCAACTTTATTTTGAATACTTTGTAAAGTAACCTTGTTATCACCGCTAAATTGAACATTAACATTAGCGGAGTCAATTAATGAACCTTCTTTAATATTTGCAGTAACATTGTTAAATTTAACAAGGTCATACTTTTGGTTGTCGTATGCATCGCCCTTAGGTGCATTGTTAGTATTACCACTAAAACCAAATGGGTTAGTATGGTTGGCATTAATAGTCAAATCATTGTAAGTAACGTTCCAAGGAGTAGCCATTGCACGATTACCGTTGGTATGAATAAGACCTACCTTATTTTCCCAACTATTATCAAAGTACCAATCGCCAAAGTTAATAGCGTGACCGTTACCGTTAACAGTTACTTTACGTGAAATACTGTTACCAGTGAATTCCAACTTGTNCTTTGNAACTACTGGATTAGGTTTCTTAGTAACGTTTGAAGAATCATCAACATTGATATCGCCTTGTAAGTCAATTTGTGTAACAGTTGAGTTGTTCCAAGCATTAGCAAATTCAGCCCAGTTAGTTACAGCTACTTTAACGCCTTGAGTATCATCCATAGCTGCCCAAGTACCTTGTGCGTTCTTACCAGTTACAACACCGTTACCATTTGAAGTAATAACGTTGTCATCTTTAGCTGCTGAACTTGCAGCACTTGAAGTAGCTGATGAAGCTGATTTTACAGTTTCGCTCTTAGCTGCTGAGCTTGCTACTGCTGATGAAGCAACTTTTACACTAGCTGATGCTGGAGTTGCTGAACTTGCAGCACTTGAAGCAACACTTTGTGATGCTGGAGCCTGTGAAGCTTTTGCTTCAGTTGAAGCAGCAGCTGAACTGTTAGCTGCTGAAGTAGTAGTAACATTCAACTTAGATTGAGCATCAGCAGATTGTACAGTTGAAGCAGTTACAACTTTTTCATTAGGCTTTACACCTTCGTCAGTAGCTGCTTTAGCAGTATGACCATTAAATCCTAAAAATGAAATACCAATTAATACTGAAGCAGCACCAATTGTTAATTTACGAATAGAGAAACGTTCAGTTTTTTGTTCCATTTGACGTAAACGTTCTTTATAATTTCGTTTTGATAACATCCTTTTCTCTTCTTCCTTAAAATCAATTCTTAATTTGTTTACATAAATACTATAACCGTTGTTTTTTAATTTTTCAATATTTTATTATTATATTAAGTACAAATTATAGTTTTTACCAGCTTAGATCCTTACTCTACCGGCAATTCAAGAAATAAAAATTTTTTTGAAAATATGTTAATTTTATTGTTTTTTTGCAGTATTTTTATGATTTTTCTTGTATTTTCAGTTATTTTAAATGTTGTTTTATAAAATAACTGTTTTTTTGTTATTTTATCGTTTAATAGTTCTCAATAATATCAACTTAATTATAGGATGGTGTTAATTAAGGATTTTAAAATAACAACATAAAGAACAGAATAAATTTTCACCATAGTTACAAATCTGCTTCATTGTATATAGAATCATTGGACACAAGTTAATACTTGTATCTTTATCATTTCAAACTAAAAAAGCCTTACTGCTGCAACAGTAAGGCTTTTTTACTTACAAAATTTTACCTAATTAAAACTACTTGTTTATTCTATTTTACTTTTTAAAACCGTGGTGATAATGATA
Source organism: Lactobacillus sp. (assembly GCA_014803905.1). Taxonomy (GTDB): domain Bacteria; phylum Bacillota; class Bacilli; order Lactobacillales; family Lactobacillaceae; genus Lactobacillus. The sequence goes on from JAAVAW010000009.1 coordinate 2,668, forward strand.
GATCACTAATGGCAAAATCACAGTACACAAACACATACCAATCATTATGCCGACATATAAGCCGTGTAAATTGCTTGGTGTGCCTGATGCCGGAATAAAACTAATGAAGAAAGCAACTATAGTAATAACCAACGCAATAATTGCTACAATAATACTCCATATTTTGCTCTTGGACATATAATAGGTACGTTTTAGATTTTCATGTTTCCATTTAAGTACGATATAAGCTATCAACATTACAATATAAACGATTAGATATTGCGCTGTAGTAGAGGCCAATGAAACATTAAAAGCAAAGTCTGAATTTTTTCCACTAGAAAAAGTAACAATTACAGCCGAAATAGTCACAATTAATGCTTGTAAAGCAATTAAACGAATTGGTACATCACGCTTGGTAGATTGAGCAAAGTATTTTGGCATGTAACCTTCTTTAGCCGCTTCAAACATCCCTTGACTGGGGCCAGCCAACCAGTTACCGAGTTCGCCTACAACACCACAAGCTAATAAAACACCAATGATCTTAGCCAAGATATTACCAGGGAGACCAATTGAATTAAGTAGAGCTTCAAAAGCATAAACAAAACCAGTAGAATTTTGGATACTGCCCTTTGGCACAGTCATCCCAATGGCCAAGCTTCCCAATAAGTCAAAACAAATTGCAGTAGCTGCTAAAGCCAACATTACTTTAGAATATTGACTTGGTTTTTTTAGATATTTCACATTTGGCGCCGAAGCTTCACCACCACAAAAAGCCAACATAAATGGCACAAAAGCTACCAACGTGGTTCCTGTTAATTCATGTGGTAACATGTCACTCCAATTAAGAGTGAATTGAACCGGACGTCCTTGAATTAAGTAGACAAAAAAGCAAAGAATTAAGAGGATGACTGGTAAGGCAATTCCAAGTGCAAATAGCCATTCAGCTATCCGCCCTACTTTTTTAATTCCTACTAGTTCAAATAAAACAATTCCCCAAAGAATTATCATCATTAAGCTAAACCTAATAGCTGGGGTCGTATTAAACCACGGAGTATGGAAGGTAATTGATAAAGCACCGATAATGACATACATCATCGTGTTCATTCCTATTGTAATATGGACCCACTGCATAAACATCGCTGTCCAGCCAGTTTTTTCACCTAAGGTTCCTTTAACCCAGGTAAAAATTCCACCCTTTTCCCAACCATCAATCGAGGCCATTTCGCCTGCCATTCTAGTAATAGGAATAAACCAGATAATTCCTGCTAGTAAAAGGTAAAACAAGGCTGTTGGGCCGGTTTTACCAAATGGGGCTAGCTCATTCACGGAAATAACCATAGAACTAGTCATCGCAAATAATTTAACTGCAGTTAGACTATTATATTTTTTATCTTCTTCAATAGTCTGGGGCGTATCATTTATTTCTTCCACTTTTTTCACTCCTAAGTNAAAATCTTTCTTAATTATACCAGTTTTATTTTTNGATGCTACAANTTCCGTTAATTTTATGTCATAAAAGCATTCCTATTAATCTAGACCAATTTNANTTTTTCTTAAACTCTCGGGAATTTGTGTTTTATTTAACAATGTAAAGAGTATAATTATACATGGTAAAAATATTATTTTACGGAGGTTGAATTTTTATGACTAAGATTTTTGCTTACGCAATCCGTGACGACGAAAAGCCTTTCTTAGAAGAATGGAAGAACGCTCACAAGGATATTGACGTTGACTACACTGAAGAACTTTTAACTCCAGAAACTGCTAAGTTAGCTAAGGGTGCTGATGGTGTTGTTGTTTACCAACAATTAGATTACACTCCAGAAACTCTTCAAGCTTTAGCTGATGCTGGTGTTACTAAGATGTCATTACGTAACGTTGGTGTTGATAACATTGATATGGATAAGGCTAAGGAATTAGGCTTCGAAATTACTAACGTTCCTGTTTACTCACCAGACGCAATTGCTGAACACGCAGCAATCCAAGCAGCACGTATCTTACGTCAAGACAAGCGTATGGACGAAAAGATGGCTAAACGTGATTTACGTTGGGCTCCAACTATCGGTCGTGAAGTTCGTGACCAAGTTGTTGGTGTTATCGGTACTGGTCACATTGGTCAAGTATTTATGCAAATTATGGAAGGTTTCGGCGCAAAGGTTATTGCTTACGATATCTTCAAGAACCCAGAACTTGAAAAGAAGGGTTACTACGTAGACAGCCTTGATGACTTATACAAGCAAGCTGACGTAATTTCACTTCACGTTCCTGATGTTCCAGCTAACGTTCACATGATTAACGACGACTCAATCAGCAAGATGAAAGATGGCGTAGTTATTGTTAACGTATCACGTGGTCCACTTGTTGACATCGATGCAGTTATCCGTGGCTTAGACTCAGGTAAGATCTTTGGTTACGTTATGGATACTTACGAAGGTGAAGTTGGTGTATTTAACGAAGATTGGGAAGGTAAAGAATTCCCAGACAAGAAGTTAGCTGACTTAATCGATCGTCCAAACGTTTTAGTAACTCCACACACTGCTTTCTACACTACTCACGCAGTTAGAAACATGGTTACTAAGGCCTTTGATAACAACTTAGCTTTAGTTGAAGGTAAAGAACCTGAATCACCAGTTAAGTTAGATCAAGACTAATTCAACCTATTAATTTAATAAATAAAAATAAGCGTTGCTCACTAGAGTGACGCTTATTTTTTTGCGATATTTTTACTTAATTATCTGCAAGCATTAAGCATTGCTTTTGTAAGCAATGCTTTTTTGTGTGAATTTTATTGCATTTTTTAATTTTTAAGATAAAATTTAGTAAATATATTTTTATTTACTAAATTTATATATTACGTTTTATTCCTTTTATATCAATATTTTTNTCTATTTTATANAGCTTGCTTTAAAAATAAATTTAGTAAAACTATGTACTTATTTACTAAATAGTTTTATACTGTAACCGTTTACAAATATAAAACTAAACGGAGGTTCTTTTATGAAAAAGAAATTCATTTCCAATCTCTCTTATTCACTAGGAGCTTTTGGGACAGACGTCTTTTATGCGACTCTATCAACATATTTCATCGTGTTTGTTACAACACACTTATTCAAGGCCAGTGATAAACAAATGATTTTTGCTATCACTACTTTAATTACAGTAATCAGAATTGGAGAAATATTTCTTGATCCTTTAATCGGTAACATGATTGACCGTACTAATACAAGTTGGGGTAAATTCAAACCTTGGATTGTTTGGGGCGGAATTGTTAGTTCAATTACTCTTTTAATTCTTTTTACTAGTTTGGGTGGACTAAATACCTCTAACCCCCTACTCTACTTTATTTTGTTCGGTATCATTTACTTAGTAATGGACCTCTTTTATTCATTTAGAGATACAGGATTTTGGTCAATGTTACCAGCNCTCTCACTTGATTCACGTGATCGTGAAAAAACAGCAACTTGGGGTAGATTTGGTTCTACTCTTGGAGCCAATTTACTTGGTGTAGTAATCATGCCTTTAGTCTTATTTTTCTCTAAATCAAAGGCTAATCCTAATGGTGACCAACAGGGCTGGTTCTGGTTTGCTTTCATTGTTGCCGTCGTTGGTATCTTAACTGCGATTGCAGTTGGGGTTGGAACTCATGAAGTTAAGTCAAAATTACGTGAAAGTAATGAAAAAACTAGCCTTAGTCAAGTTTTCAAAGTTTTATTCAAAAACGATCAACTTATGTGGCTTTCTGCTTCCTATTGGTTCTATGGGTTAGGAATTAATACTTTAAATGCACTTGAGCTGTATTACTTCTCATACATCTTAGGTGATTCACATGGATATACTCTCTTATTCAGTATCAATACTGTGGTTAGTTTGATTTCTGTAACTCTCTTTCCTTCACTTGCTAAAAAATTCAACCGTAAACGTCTATTTTTCATTTGTCTAGCCTTCTTCTTTGCCGGAATTTTAGTTCTTTGCTTTGCTAGTCATTCATTAATTCTTTCCCTAATCGGTTCAGAGCTATTCTTCATTCCTCAACCACTTGCCTTTTTAGTGGTCCTGATGATTTTGTCGGATACAGTCGAATACGGTCAACTTAAAACTGGCCACCGCGATGAAGCCTTAACCTTATCTGTTAGACCTTTGGTCGACAAAATGGGTGGAGCTTTATCCAACTGGTTCGTTTCCATGGTCGCAATCGCTGCTGGAATGACTAGTGGTGCTACTGCCAGTCAAATCACTTCCCAACATCAATTACTATTTAAGTTATGCATGTTAGGTCTCCCTGCTCTTGTTTTAATTATCAGTGGTCTCCTCTTTGCCAAGAAGGTTCACCTTTCTGAAGAAGACCATGCTGCTATCGTTAAAGAACTAGAAGAAAGATTAAACAATAAATAAAAATCGGAAATATCTTTAAGAGGAACAAAATGAAAACAAAATATATTAATCAAGCAAATTTAGATTGGTTAGCAGACCCAGAAATTTTTGAAGTTAATACTTTGCCAGCACATTCTGACAACAAAATTTTTGCTAGTGAAAGTGAAATGGTGGCCGATCAATCAAGTCTAATTCAAAATTTAGATGGCCGTTGGAAAATTAACTATGTTAAAAGTCCACAACTTTGGCCAAATAATTTTTATCAGGCTGATTTTGATGACAGTAACTTTAGCTATATTAATGTACCTGGGAACCTAGAACTACAAGGATACGGTTCACCACAATATGTGAATATTCAATATCCATGGGATGGTAGCGAAGATTTACTACCACCAATGATTCCTCAAAGTTATAACCCAGTTGCTTCTTATGTGAGAAGGTTTGATTTAAATCCCGGCTTACACAACAAAAAAATCACCTTAACTTTTAATGGTGTAGCGACTGCCTTCTATGTTTGGCTTAATGGTAAATTTATTGGTTATAGTGAAGATTCTTTTACGCCAAGTGAATTTGATATTAGTCATGCTGTAAAAGAAAAAAATAATCGACTTTGTGTGGCTGTATTCAAATTTTCTACAGCATCCTGGTTAGAAGATCAGGACTTTTGGCGCTTAACCGGGATCTTTAGAAGTGTAGAGCTTAAAGCACAAGCAGAAGTACACCTAGATGATATTGATTTACAGCCCAACTTAACTACTCACCAACTAGGATCCTTAACCACTCAAATTAAACTTACTGGTAAACTTACACAGATTGATCAAATTAAACTCAATTTATTAGATCAAAATAAGCAAACGATTTTTATAGAAACTAAGCCTTTAACTAATCTGAATTTTACTTTTAATTGGCAGGACTTAAAGGTTAAACCTTGGAGTGCAGAAAAGCCTAACCTTTATTATCTAGTGGTTACTCTATATCGTAATAACCAAGTTNTAGAAACTACCAGGATTCAAGTTGGTTTCAGAAATATTGAATTAAAAGANGGGATTATGTATTTAAATTCCAAACGTATCATTTTTAAAGGTGTAAACCGNCATGAATTTAATTGTTACCANGGTCGTACTCTCAGCAAAGAAGATATTATTTGGGATTTAAAANTAATGAAACAGAATAATATCAATGCGGTGCGNACTTCACATTACCCAAATGAAAGTTTCTTNTATGAACTTTGTGACCAATATGGTCTTTACGTGATTGATGAAACCAACTTAGAAAGTCACGGCACTTGGGAAATGGTGGNCCATGAAGATCCATCACATAATGTNCCGGGCAATAAANAAGAATGGCNAGAAGCTTGTTTAGCTAGAGCACGNAATATGTTAAAACGTGANTTTAACCATCCTTCAATTTTGATTTGGTCNTGTGGTAATGAATCATANGCNGGTACTGTAATAGCGGAGATGGCAAAATATTTTAAAGCTACTGATCCTAGTCGTTTAGTTCATTACGAAGGCGTAACTCACAATCGNAAATTTGAAGATATTACTGATATTGAAAGCCAAATGTATACTACGCCACATGATGTTAAAGAATATTTAGCNNGTCACGAAAATAAACCTTTTATTTTATGTGAATATGCTCATGCTATGGGTAATTCGGTTGGTAATCTTGCTGAATATACTGCCTTAGAAAAATATCCTCATTATCAAGGTGGTTTTATCTGGGACTTCATTGACCAAGGNTTAATGAAAAATGGCAAGTTAGTTTATGGAGGNGACTTTAATGANCGTCCTAGCGATTATGAATTTTGTGGTGACGGNTTAGTNTTTGCTAATCGACAAATTTCACCCAAGATGGCAGCAGTTAAGGCACTTTATAATAATGTAAAACTTACCTTAGATGACGAAAAATTAACTATTAAAAATGATAATAACTTTATTAATCTTGATGATTATTATTTTGTAGCCAGCATTTTAGTAAATGGTAAAAAAATTTATGCTGGACCTCACACTAANTTTTTTGTGGATGCCCAAGCAGAAAAAACTTTTAAGCTTAATTTACCTACCTATTCNCCTAANCCTAATGACGAAGTTATCTACGAAGTCACCCAATATTTAGCAAGTGACAAAATTTGGGCTCCGGCAGNTTTAGAAATAGGTAAANCACANTTNATTAAGCAAAAATTTACCCCNACNCNGGCCTTTGCGGGANAACCTGAAGTCATTAATAGTAACTATAATATTGGCATTAAAGGCAATAATTTCTCAATTCTTTTTTCAAAGCAAAGAGGAACCTTAATATCAATCAAATATGCTGGTCAAGAATTTATGCAAAAGTTCCCTCAATTAACCTTTTGGCGTCCTCTTACTGATAATGATCGTGGTGCNNGTTATGGTTTTGANATGGCCAAATGGGAAAATGCCGGTAAATATGCCAACTTNNTTGANTTTNCTTATCGACAAGAGGAGGACTCTTTCACTCTAACTTCNTATTTTGCCCTACCAATTAAATTAAATAATTTAATNAAAGTTATTTATCGNATCGATAAAACNGGCAAAATTAANNTTAANNCTNTCTTTCCTGGAAGAGAAGAACATGAAAAACTTCCCGCATTTGGGTTAAGTTTTGCGATTCCAAAAAGTTTTTCTCAATATCAATATTATGGAGCNGGACCACAAGAATCTTACACCGACCGCTTNGCTGGTGCCTATCTTGGAAGCTACGCAGGTAAAGTAANGNATAATTTTACACCTTATCTNCGACCACAAGAATGTGGCAATCGTAGTAAAGTTAGAAAATTTAGCTTAATTAATCAAAATAATTTTGGCCTTGCAATTGAAGCNAATCAGGCTAATCTTAATGTTTCAGCTTTACCATATTCAACTGCTGAAATTGAAAATGCTGACCACGCAAGTGATTTACCTANACCTGCCTACACTTGGATTCGGGTCTTAACTAATCAAATGGGAATAGGAGGTGATGATTCATGGGGTGCTCCAGTTCATGCAAAGTATTGTTTGGATGCGGCACAAGAATACGAACTTAGCTTTACTATCACCCCNGTTTTCCCTAAATAATGCTAAAATACTCTTAGCACACGCAAGTGAAATCTCTTTTAGAATCGTGAGGATGTAATGGCTACAATCAAAGACATTGCAGAAAGGGCACATGTTTCTCCTGCAACCGTATCAAGAGTACTTAACTATGACAAAAATCTATCAGTCAACGAGTCTACCAGACAAAGAATTTTTCGTATTGCTGAAGAACTTCATTATAAGAAAACAAAAAAACATATCAATAATAAGACTAAAAGTATTGCAGTAATTTTTTGGTCCGATAACAGCCAAGAAATTAAAGATCTTTATTACTATTCAATTCGTAAAGGTATTGAAGATGAAGCTGCTACTTTAGGCTATCATGTTAACCTTTTTTATAATTCTAATCCCCTAGATAAGCTCGATAAAAATATCGGCATCATTGTGATTGGTTTTAATCAATATCAAACATCATATCTCAAACAGATCTATTCACTTAATAAACCTATTGTCTTCATTGATGCTGATACTTTAAGCGAGAACTATCCTTGTATTGTTTCTGATTTTCATACTTCTGTAAAGGAAGTTATTAATCATTTTCTTCAACATGGACAAAAAGATATTGGTATGCTCGCTGGCGATCTTAATGATGATTTTGATAAAAATAATTTAATTGATTTTCGCTTTCAAGACTATAAGAAATATATGTCAGAATTAGGTCTATTTGATCTTGATAAGGTACTAGTAGGGAAATTCACTCCTGAATCTGGCTACGCAGCACTTAAAAAATATCTCACTACTGACAAGCCCTTACCACAAGGACTAGTAATTGCAAATGATGCAATGGCTATTGGGGCACTTAAAGCCTTACGCGAAGCTAAGATTGATGTTCCTCATGATATCAGCATTATTTCTTTTAATGATACAACAACTGCTGAATTTGCTAACCCATCACTAAGTAGTGTCCATGTTGATACACATGAAATGGGACGTCTAGGAATGAATATGTTAAACAACATTNTCAATGNTTCTTTCAAAGATGTGTATAAGATCACCCTCAAAACTAAACTCATTTTGCGTGAAAGTAGTCAAAATTAAAAGCCTGAGCTCTACAGCTCAGGCTTTTTCCTATTTAAACAGTTTACCTCTTTTTTCGAGATGAATTCGTTTTTCCGTTTTAACAGGTTTTATTCCTAAAATATCTAATAAGAAAGTGAAGATTGGTACTGCTACAATTAAGCCCCAAATTCCTAAGAAATGTTCACCTACTAGTAAACAAACAAAAGTATAAAAGATTGGTAGCTCTGTTTTACTAGCCATTAACTTCGGGTTCAACACATATGATTCTAAAGTGTGAATAATCAGAATCATAATAATGATATAGATTACATCTTTAATTCCACCTACAGTATAACCCACGATTCCTAAAGGAATTAAAGATATTATTACTCCCGCAACAGGGANTAAACTTAAGATAAAAACAATGATACCCAAAGCGAAAATTTGTGGAATCTTCAAAATTAATAAGCCAATAATAGTAATTGCGGTATTACAAATAGCAATNAAAAATTGTGCCTCTAATACTACNCCAAAAGTATTAACAAATTTTTTACCAAAATAGGCAATNTCTTCAAAGAACCATTTTAAATACCCAGTCTTAACAAATGCGCTCGAAAAAGTAGTTAGTTCTTTTAAATTAATTGCATAAAAGAAGCTCAGTAATAAAGACATTATAATTGAAACAGTAAGAGTACCAAANCCAGTTAGAGCATGGAAGATAATTCCCATCCCTCTTTTAGCCTGNGTTGCTAGTTCTGCATTACTAATGTAGCGATGAACTGATTTCATTAACCAATCCCAATCATTGTCGCGGTAAAACTTAATCACTGAATGAACCATCTTTTCCGTCTGAGGGACAATAATTGGTATATAGACATTNACCATTAAATAGATTAANCCAATNAAAATAATATANGCTCCAATTACCACAATTTGTGATGGTAATTTGGGGATATGNTTTCTAAAAAACTTAATTAAATGAACAATTAAATANGTAAAAATAAAAGTTAATAAAATTGTATTCATCATTGANCGTGCTAAATACAATATAAAAATTAAAAGTGCTAANACTACTACTCTTCGTAGTGGAATGTTTGCTTTAAAATTTTGCCAGGCTTTTTGCATAAAACGCTCTCCATTCTTCCACTTGGTTAGGCTTATTATAATATAAACTGGTTAAAATNCTGCANCATTTAATCTAAAAGAAAATACAAGAAAGTTTAAAAACAACTTTTTTCAACATAATTTTTTATGTTTTTTTATTTAGTATTTTTTGTGAATAAATTTACAATATTTCAAAAAATATATTGCTTTGCNAAAAATCTTTGTTATCATAGGTGCCGTAGGTTTATATCAAATATTATTTATATTTAGGAGGATAATATATGAATATAATGANNGCTATTGTTAAAACGTTCACTAATACTGAAATCGTTGGTGCAATAACTTCTACCATTTTCATTATTTTACTAGGCTTTTTCCTACGCAAAAGAGGTACCTTTGGCGAAAATTTNGGTAAAATTTTAACCAAGGTTGTCTTATCAGTTGCTATCCCGGCCTTAGCCTTTAATTCTTTTATGCAGCCGATTAATCAAAAATCAATGCAACAAGGTTTTGGTGTTTTAGCCTGGGGCTTTATNATTTATATTTTATTGATCTTTTTNGCTCCTTTGCTCTACACTGGTCAAACTAAAGACCGCAAAGAAGTAATGGGAATTTTAACTACTTTTGGTTCAACTACCTTCTTTGGTATTCCAATTGTAGGTGCTATTTTTGGGGTTGAAGGTGTACTTTACAGTTCAATTTTTAACATTGGTTACCGTATTTTTCTTTACTCTTATGCCTACATTAAAATGTCTGGCTTAAAGATGCAAAAAGATAATATCAAGAAGATGTTCTTAAACCCAATTGTTATTGCTACTTTAGTTGGTTTTATTCTTTGGATCATCCAACCATTAATGCCAACTGTAACCGTACCTTTACTTAAAAATGGNGTTGCTGTTGGTGGGTTGACTCATGTNCCATTTTATCGAATTGATCAAACCGCAGTCTGGTTATGGCGTCCCTTAAATTACTTATCATCTCTTGCTTCCCCTCTTGCTTGGCTATCAATTGGTTGTACTTTAGGTGCTATTTCAATTAAAGATGCCATTACTAATAAGCTTTCTTGGTACTACTCATTTAATAAAGTTATTCTAGTACCACTTTTCAACTTAATTATTTTAGTATTCTTAAATGCAACTCATATTATGCCTCTAAACTATGTGGCAATTGCTACTATCGTAATTATGATGGCTACACCAACTGCCACAGTAGCAGCAGCTTATGCTATTAACTACAATCGTGAAGCAGTCTTAACTTCCAATGCATCCCTACTTTCAACCGTTTCTGCGGTAGTAATGATTCCAATTTGGATTGCTGTTTTAGGAATTTTACAATCTACTGGAATTTTATAAAAGTTAATTTAGAAAGGATTTATTATGAAAATTGTTTGTTACGGTGTTCGTCCCATTGAAAAACCATATTTTCAAAAACTTAACAAGTATGACTTTGACCTTAAGTTAGTTGAAGAATTTTTAACTAATGACAATGTTAATGAAGCCGAAGGCATGGATGCTATTTTAGTGCGTGGTAATTGTGATGTATCGGCTAGAAATCTTAAAATCTTTGCNGAAGATTATGGTATTAAATATGTCTTTACTCGTTCAGTTGGTTACAACCATATTGATTTAAAGGCTGCTAAAGAATTAGGTGTACAAGTTGCTCGTGTTCCTAACTATTCACCATATGCAGTAGCAGAATTAGCAATGACTTTAGGGATGCAAATGTTCCGTCATACTAATTTAGCTACTACGGCTACTGCTAAAGGTAATTTCACTATTACTCCTNGTCTTTTCAGTAAAGAAATTCATTNTTCNACTGTGGGAATTATTGGNGCTGGTAAAATTGGTGTAACTGAAGCCAAACTTTATCGTGGCATGGGNACAAGAGTATTAGCCTTTGATCAATATCCTTCAAAACAAGCAGAAGAATTTGTTGAATTTAAGCCTTTGGATGAAGTTTTAGCAGAAAGTGATATTGTCTCAATTCATATTCCTTACTTCCCTGGTGAAAATGAAAACTTTATCAATGCTGAATTTCTTAAAAAGATGAAAAAATCTGCTATTCTTGTAAATACAGCTCGTGGAGAAATTGCTGATACTGCAGCAATCGCACAAGCAGTTAAAGATGNTGAAATTGCNGGTTATGCTGCNGANGTAGTCATTGATGAAAGTGAAATTATGGGACATAAATTTTCTAAAGTTGATGACATTCCAAATCCGGCCGTACGTGAACTTGCTGAGCTTTATCCAAAAGTTATCTTAACTCCACACATGGGTTCATTTACCGAACCAGCATTAGAAGATATGATTTCAATTAGTTTTGAAAACTTCCATGAAAGTTTTACTACCGGAACTAATAAAAACGTACTTGAATATCAAGGCTAAAAGAAAAAGACTAGGTTACTAGTCTTTTTTTNTTGCAGTAATAACTTGAATGATAGGGATTAACGATTCTACCTCGTTAATCTCTTTTTTATATTACACAAATAATAAGTGAATTTTTTAATATTTCAATTAGTCTCTCTTCTACTTATTGACTTTTATAAAGTGGCTGCTAATATATTTTAAAATTAATTTTTTATCAGGAGGCAAAAAATATGCTTTCATCTAATTGTAATTGCGTATTTTGTGACAAGGCAAAATCAGAAATCATTTTAGAAAACCANCAGGCAAAAGCATTTTTTGATATTCATCCAATGGCNAAAGGNCATATGTTGATTNTTCCTAAAGAACATTACCAAACCTGGTTTGATATTCCTGAAGAAACACAGGTTCAATTAATNCANCTAATGAACAAAGCAAAACAATTTTTAGANCAACAATATTCTCCCCNTGGTTATCAAGTTTTTAGTCATGTAGGAAAGATTGCCGGCCAAAAAATAAATCATGCTCATTTTCATCTTGTTCCAGTTTATTAAGGAGAAAAGATTATGCTTTTTAAACATTCAAATTTTACTAAAACTGAANTCCAGAAATTCGNAGACTTAATCCAAAATTCAAATTATGTTTATGCCATTACTGGTGCTGGAATTTCAACTAATGCTGGGATCCCNGATTTACAACATTTATCTNGACACACTTCAAGTTCTTTATCTTCAGAAAGTAGTTTAGAAAGTAATCCAGCTAAATTCTATCAAGGTTTTCATCAAATTTTTATCGATCCGATCTTTGAGAATGGGCCTACTTTTAGCCATCGNGNNCTNGCNCAACTNGAAACACAAGNAAAGTTGAGCGGAGTTATCACTACNAANGTNGATTATCTTCATGAACTAGCTGGNANTAAAAATGTCGCNGANATTTGGTANTCNTTAAATACTAATTATTGCATNAATTGTNGNCACANTTATGATATTAAAATTTTANANCANNCCCTCCCCACTTGTCCTAGTTGTGGTGGATTAATTTCTCCTGGCCCAGTTTATCATCATATTGGTATCGATAATCAGGCCTATCAAAAAGCTAATCACTGGATGGATNAAGCNGATCTAGTAATTACTTTAGGTTCAAATGGTTACTACAGTAACATTAACTCTCAAGCAACNGTANTAAATATTAATAANAAGCGTAATGACTTTGATCAACGCGCNGATTTAAATTTACGTGGNGATACAGATGAAATAATGAAAGAGTTGATGGNAGANCTTGAGAATTAANTATTTACTATAACNTTAACCTTACTTAAAAAGCCCGCAAGATTGCGNGCTTTTATTTTTGTTCNNCTTCTATTNCGAACGTATTTTCGCTATAATTATTTCTNCAGCAAGTTTTATGAGCGGNGGTTGTTTTTCCTCCNGGAGGTGAGGCCNATNGNCAATACACTAGTGAAAGGGTTCAACCATGTCGGTTTACGATTGCATTTCTTTAATGCTTTTNTTTGCGATGTTTGTGTTAGCTTTGCTAACTTACATCGATCATCACNNCAAATAAAAAACGCCGCTCAATTCATAACTTTGGACGAGTTATTGAGTGACGTAATCACAACATTATAATCTTTACCACCGCTCTTAAAGNGNGCTGCCAAGGAGACCTTCGGGTCTCCTTTTTTCATTTAAATTATACCATACTTTCAAAAAATTTCTTTAATGCTTTTGTTTGCAATGTTTGTGCTAGCCTTGCTAACTTACATCGATCATCACACCAAATAAAAAACGCCGCTCAATTCATAACTTTAGAAGAGTTACTGAGTAGCGTTCATCGAGAAATATAATCTTAGTCACCGCTTAAAGCGAACCGGAAAGGAAACCTTTAGATCTCCTTTTTTCTTAAAAATTAGTNTTATCTGGATNGGCAGCAAGATCAGCCGCACCACGCAAACTATCTAATTGCTTCATTTCTGCATCAGATAATTCAAAATCAAATACTTCAGCATTAGCTTTAATATATTCTGGGTGAACTGACTTAGGAAGTGGTAAAAATCCATGTTGAAGTGACCAACGAATTAATACTTGAGCAGGACTCTTACCATGATTTTTTGCAACTTCATTAACTGTATCATTGCCTAATAAACCACCTGTACCTAAAGGACTGTAGGCTTCATTAAGCATCCCTAACTTATCGTCATAGGCAACAAGTTCAGGTTGAAGATCACTTGGGTTTAAGTAATTTTGATTTACTACTGGTTTAATTTCAGCCGTTTTCATTAATTCATCAATATGATGCTTTCTAAAGTTAGAAATTCCCAAGGNTCTAATCTTACCAGCACGTTGAGCTTCTTCCATTGCTTGCCAACTTTCAGCATTCATTTCTGCCCAGTTATCACGCATATCAACTGGATTTGGCCAGTGAATAAGGTAAAGATCTAAGTAATCTAAACCTAATTTTTGTAAACTTTCATCAATAGCGGCTTTTGCTTGTTTGTAACCGTGCTTTTTATTCCAAAGTTTAGTAGTTACAAATAAGTCATGACGGTTAACACCACTCTTTTTAATTGCATTACCAACACTTTCTTCGTTGCCATAAGCAGCTGCAGTATCGATATGGCGGTAACCAGCATTTAAAGCAGCAAGTACTGAATCTTCAGCAACTTGACCGCTTGGGGTTTGCCAAGTACCAAAACCAATAACAGGAATTTCTACCCCGTTTGCTAATGTATATGTATCTTCTAATGAATGTAANGCCATCAAAAGCTCCTTTCTAAAAATAAGTAACTCTTTCTTTANCCNTAATAATAATTATAAATTATGTCAAATTGATGAAGTTATTCCCAAAGAAAATTAATAATATCTCTTTCTACCTGTGAATTAAAAGTTAGACGTCCATGTTCAGCATTATGACCAGTATAAGTTAATACTTGATAAGATTTTGCACGATCCTGTAATAAATATCCTAGTGAAAGACTTGAAACATTTTTAACTACNCCATCACTCTCATTACCATTATTACCAATAATATTTAATACCTCTACCTGATTTTTGGGATAAGTTTTTCGCAATTTCAACATTTGTTTATAGGACTGATTCATTTTATTTGGTTTGCCATTAATTACTTTTAATCCCTTAGGTTGCGTTAAATCGGCTGTCAACCCTTGTGAATCTACACCATCAAAGTGACCAGCAATATCAACTTGTTTCTGTAATTGCGGCATTTTAGGATTNGTATCATTTTCTANCATATAATACATGATCGACATATTGCCTAAAGAATGACCAATCATGTTTATTTTAGTAATTCCGTACTTTTCTTGNAGTGCNCGNACAACATTAGTCGCATAGNGTCCGGCNTTATAAAANTCTATTTGTAAATTATTTTTATAATTTACCATAACAATGGGATTTACCGCATTTTGCGGAATCGTACCAACCAATTTTACTTTGCCATCAGCGTTTACATCGGCACGGATCACACTATTAGTCACTCCGGCTCTTTCAGCTGCTTTTACCAGTGATTCTTCACTATGATAATTGCTTAGTGCACCATGAAAATAAAGTGTCGGTGTTGCATTAACTACATAACTACNAGCAAAATGTTGTTTTGTAGCTTTCTTAGCCGATTGGGTTGTTCGACTNCACCCTACCAATCCCAATATAAAGGTAATTAAAAATAAAAGTTTTACTAGTTTTAATTTTTTCATTTTTATCACTCATCTAATAACAAATTATACATTTGACTAGCAAGCGGCTTAGTTAAAATTAAATTCATTCCCACCGTTGCTTTTTGCTTAGGTCCAATTTTTTCTTCTTTGACTGAATTATTTTGAATAGTTGCTGGGCCGAGATAGAANAAATCTTTNCCANCTGCATCACTTCTTTTAACAAATAATTCTAATTTCATTTTTGGATCAAGTAATCTTTTTACTTCATCAGAATNAAGATGTCGCGGTGACCTTGTATACCAGCGTAGGCTNCGNCCATCTTCAAAAGTATTTTGATAGATTGCATTACGTTTTTTATTTGAATCTTTTTTATAAGTAATAAAAATTGGCGTTACTTTTTCATCTACCCGATAACCATACATTGGCGCACTGACATCTAANGGCCAATTAAGCAAACGACAGACATCTTTACGATCATATTGTTGATAGAGGGTAAATTGATGTTGATGATCATAATCCTGACTTAATTTAANACCAACGTTAATTNCATCNGTTAGTAATTTGTTAAAATNATCGTTTTTTAAATCCNGCTTAATTTGATCATTAANCTCATANCTAGCTTGATTAAAGTTAACTATTGCTTGATTACCATATTGTTGTTTTTTAGTAGTCTTACCCGCTTTTACATTAAAGAAATCNANACTNAAAATNTTNTCAACTGANCCAANTACTTCANTATCAANATANNCATNAAATTCNGNTAGTTTTTTTAGATANGTTTCACGTGAAACTAAATGATTCTTTAAGAGNAATTGCAATAAAATTAATTCATGAGGCCGTTTNCCTAAGGCCAATTCTTTAGTAACAAAACTTAGTACTTTNTTCTCATATTCAGTAAGTTGAATATTCTCTCCCATTTTNTTTAAAAAATCAGCATAAGAAGTTAANNCACGATTTTTAATAAAAACTGTCGGACTAGTTGANCCATATTTAGNAAAATCNNTTAAATANGGTATACGGCCCAGCTTTTCTTTCAATTCATTGTAAGANGACCGTAATTCTTTCATACTATCAAGTTTTATTTTTTCAAGNGAAGATAAAATTTTTTGACTAGCAATTTGTGAGAAATTAATGGTTGAAACACCCATTACTTCAGGTAACTTAATTTCTGCTCTTGCCCTATCTTTATNTCTACTTGTGTCATCATTTAAGGCAAGTGGTATTAAGTAATTNTTCTTATAATTACCAATAAAATCTATTACCGTTACATAATCTTTACCAGGAAATTTTCTTAACCCNCGACCTAATTGTTGAATAAAAACAATGCTTGATTGAGTATTNCGCAACATGACAATTTGATTTAATGATGGAATATCAATTCCTTCATTAAAAAGGTCNACTGTAAAAATATANTCTAATTTTCCTTCTTCCAATTGTTTCACTACTGCTTGGCGTTTTTTCTCACTATCNTGATTAGTTAAGGCACAAGCCTCNTGCCCTTTTTTACTAAATAATTCAGCTAATTGTTTAGCTTCTTCTTGGCGACTACAAAATACNAGTCCTTTNGCCTTATCGCCACAGTAGCCATAATAATCTAGCTCTTTTAAAACATAATNAACTCTAGCTTGATTAGTTAAGNGACTTAAATTACTTGTTTCATCAATTATTTCGCCATCTTGTTCATAATCTTGCACCCCTACATAATGAAATGGCNCAAGCATTTTNTCTTCTAAGGCATCTTGCAAGCGTACTTCATANGCCAAATTATAATCAAAAATTTGGTAAACATTTTNNTCATCCATTCTNTCGGGTGTNGCAGTCATCCCCAAACAAAATTGTGGTTTAAANTAATTAAGTATTTTTTGATATGACGGTGCTGCAGAACGATGTGCTTCATCAATTAAAATATAGTCAAAACTATCTTCTTTTAACTTAGCAAGCANATTATCCTGACTTAAAGTTTGAACAGTCGCAAAAAGATATTTTTTNNCTAGATTATGCTCATGACCAGATAAAATTCCATAATCATTTTTATTNCCACCAATAACGTGGTANAAACTTTCCAAGGCNTTTTTGGCAATTTGTTCCCGATGTACCACATAAATAAATTTTTTAGGTTTGAAATCTTTTACGGCAAAAGCACCTAAATAGGTTTTACCGGTTCCAGTGGCCGAAACAATCAATCCTNTTGTCTTTTTCTCTTTGACTAAAGCAGCTAATTCTTTTAAAGCANCTTCCTGCATTTGATTTGGTTTGATTATATTTTTAGTTTGNGATGAGATGGTTNGAGTNTNCGGTTTTACCCAATTTTNACGATAAATTTTCAACCATTCAGGCGTTAAGGGCCGACTGTGTTCTTTTAATTCATCAATTTGCTTTTTCAANTCTTGGGTTAACCCNGCATTAGACTTGGTGCTAACTTTTAAGGCCCATTCATAATTAGTTAAAAGCGCTGAACGTGTAAAATTAGCNCTACCAACAATTAANGTTTGATAGTTCTCATGTTCAAAAAGATATCCTTTAGTATGAAAACCTGCTTTTTGACTAATTTTTACTTTTAAATTAGGTATTTTTAATAATTCNGCAAAAACTTTTGGATCGTTNAAGTTCAAGTAAGTACTTGTAATTAANGTGCCACTAATTCCTTTTTGTGCTAGATCANCCATTACTAACTTAAAAGGAACTAACATATCAGCTGTCACAAACGCCACTGCCCAAGTAAAACCCTTAGCAGTAAGCAATTCTTGGCGTAATGTAAACCAAATTTTTTCTTGCCTATTATTTTTTAANAGTTNTGGNCCATATAATTCATGCCCNTGATAGTTTTGATCATAAAAACCATTCAAAATTGCTTCTTGNATTGNATCTTCCATTTTTTCACTTCCCTAANTTAACAACCAAAAAACCTCGAAATTCTTTTGAATTCCGAGGTCCACATGAAGTTTTACCAACTTTAAGTTGTATTATACCACCTATTTTTAATTTGTAACTTATAAAAAGTAATTTAATTAATTCTTATTTTTCTGANATGGCATCATAATAAAGAANATTAGACCAATTAAAAATAAAATACTTAATGATGCCGCACCTACAGTAGATTTNCCTGTCCANTGNGTAACNATTCCNACAATTACNGGTCCTAAGATTGCAGAAAATTTACCTAAAATATTATAAAAGCCATAAAATTCACTACTTTGATCCTTAGGAACTAACCGACCAAAGTATGATCTACTCAAAGCTTGAACACCACCTTGACTCGTTCCCACTAAAATAGCNAAAATCCAGAAATCNCGCAAAGTATGNAGATTAAGAGCATATAAACAAATTCCTAANTAGATTACTATTCCCATCATAATTGTATAGCGNGTCGAAATTTTATTAGCAAGCCAACCATAAAAAATTGAAAATGGAAATGCGATTAATTGTACTACTAATAAAACTANCATTAAGTCAGTAGTTTTAATNCCTAAATCTGTTCCAATAACTGTTGCCATAGTAAAAATAGTATCTACGCCATCAATATAGAAAAAGTAGGCAATTAAAAACCAAACTAATTGACGATAATGATTAAGATGTTGAATNGTTNTTTTTAAACGAAACAAACTATCTCTTAATGGATGNGTTGTTGCAGCTACATTATAAATTTGTTTNCCATGGCGCATAAGTGGCCAAGCAAAAATAATCCACCAAACCGCGGCCAANATAAAACTAAATTTAGCTACCCCATAACTATCAAGCAAGCCATTAAAGCCATGGCTCAATTGTGCCGCCAAAAAAATAATAAAGGCTAATACTCCACCAAGATAGCCCATCCCATAGCCATAAGAAGATACACGATCCATTTGCTTATCATTAGCTACATCAGTTAAAAAACTATCATAAAATAAATTTCCACCTGAATAACCAATTAACGATCCAATATAAATTATTAAAAGCCATAGCCATTGGTGAATCGGCACTAAGGCCAAAGCAAAGGTTAAAACAATTCCCAAGCCCGTAAAAATATTTAACCAGCGTTTTTTAGCGTGAGGATAATCAGCTAAAGCTCCTAATAAAGGTGCCAAAATTGATACTACTAAAGTTCCAAAACTATTCGCATAACCCCAAAAGGCCGTAGAATTAGCAGCACTTAATCCTGCATTATTAGCTACTGCCTTAAAATATACTGGCAATACAGCAGTAATTACAACAATGCCATACCCTGAATTGGCCCAATCATAAAAGATCCATTCCCACTGTTGTTTCGTAAGTTTCTTCATTCTTATTATCCAATCTTTTTATTTCTTAAGCACTTCTTTAATTTCTTTTCCTGCAATCGGTTCCGGAAACTTTACACCTAATAAATGTGCTAAAGTTGGTGCTTCATTAACCATTTTTGATTTTTCTACTGTTACCCCTGAATTTATCTCAGGTCCAAAGAAAATTGCCGAAGTGTAATAATCAGGTTCATT
This sequence comes from Lactobacillus sp., assembly GCA_014803905.1. Lineage (GTDB taxonomy): Bacteria > Bacillota > Bacilli > Lactobacillales > Lactobacillaceae > Lactobacillus. Next base: position 22,697 of record JAAVAW010000009.1, read on the forward strand.
TGGATCAAAACCATGCATCCCTCTATAACGGTTAGGTTCATCTAAAGTAGTCGGATCAACTTTTTCTACCACAGCCGGTCTATTTACCTCATCCGTAAAATAATAACCTGGTTTAGCCGCAACTAAAAAAGTACAATTCGGATCGGCACCTTTTTCCACGGCTTGATCATGATCATAAACAGCCTTGATTCCTTCCACATGTGCAAAACTTTCTTTAACTTTTGCCAAGTCTACTTTTCCACAAGTGTAAATATAACTTTCACCATCGCAATTTTTAGCTGTAACGCGCCAATTATTTTTATAGGTTGTTTTCCCTGGGATACTCTCTAGCCAACCTTCTTTTTCAAAGATCATATTTAAGTGAATCATTTTTTGCACATCAATTTGATAATGATCACCCACAATTACAAAATTTGTATTTGCAAAAGTACCAGCCCTTTTAGTGGCTGCGATAATCTCACCAATTCGTTTATCTTGTCTTTGCCAAGCAGCTCTGGCTTGCTGCGAATTTACACCATAGCGATGACGCATACTATCCATATCTACTAAGTGAAGTAACATTAAATCTGGTTGTTTATTTTCCAAAGTATCAACTGCGCAAGCAGTAATAAAATCATCGCGCCAAGGTTGCTTAATCCCTTTTAACATGTGCCCGTACTTCTTATTCATCTCATAAATATATTTTGGTGAACTAGATTTTAATGAGACCAAAACTTGATTACTCCAAGGACGATTAGAAAATATTTCTGCCAAATTATAATCTATTTTGCTTGAACCAGTAACTGGCCAAAGTAGCGCAGCGGTAGTTAAGCCTTTTTGATGGGCTAAATCATAAAGAGTTGGCACTTTAATATAGCGACGATACCATAACCAATCCGGACTTTTACGCTTAGGTTGGAGTTTAGTATTATTAATCACGCCATGAACTGCGGGATATTGGCCAGTGATAATCGTAGTATGAGAAGGATAAGTTAAGGTTGGTGAAACTCCTTCAATTCGTTTAACCCAACTACCACTATCACGCAACTTAGTTAAATTAGGGGCAAGATGCGATAGGTCAGCTAAGTCTTTATAACCCATGGAATCAATCGAAATTACTACTAATTTTCTTTGTGACATTAATAAATCTACTTTCTACTTAGTTAACGTAAACCATTTTAAACTAAAAACTGCAAAATAAAAAAGGCGATTTTCATCGTCTCTTTATTCAATATTTTTATAAGTCAATTTCTAATAACAATGGTGCGTGATCTTTACGTTCACCAGTATCAATCATTTCTGAACGTTTNACTGCATCAGCAATACGATTNGAAACTAAATAATAATCAATTCTCCAGCCTGAATTATTGGCTTTACTAGTACGCACTCTTTGGGCCCACCATGAATAAACNCCTTCTACATTACCGTGAACTTTNCGGAAAGTATCAGTAAAGCCTTTATCAAGCAATTCTTCAAAATCATGACGTTCTTCATCAGTAAAACCTGCATTATGGTGGTTATTTTCTGGATGCTTTAAATCAATTTCTGNGTGAGCCACATTATAATCACCACTTGCNATTACAGGCTTTTCTTTATCTAAGTTTGCTAGATAATCCGCATATTGATGGTCCCAGCCTTGACGATCAACCAAGCGTTTTAATTCATTACCAGAATTNGGAGTATAAACTTGGGTNACAAAAACTTCCGGAAATTCCATGGTAATAATCCGTCCCTCATCATCCATTGTATCTGGTGCATCAATCCGGGGATAAGTTACTTCAGGATCGTATTCTTCTTTATATAAAAACATCGTACCAGCATAACCTTTACGTGCGGGTTCTTCTGAAGAACGCCAGACATATTTATATCCTGGGAAAAATTCTGCTAATTTTTCTTGATGTTTTTTAGTTGGTCCAGTTGAACGTAATTTCGTTTCTTGAATCGCAATTACGTCTGGATCATTGGCCTTNATTGTTTTTAAAACCACCCGTGTTTCTTGAGCACGATTAGAATCACTCGTCAAAGCCGCATTTAAAGAATCGATATTCCATGAAATTAAGATCATTATTCTCTATTCCTCTCCAATTATTTTCTAAAATTATACCGTTAAGTTTAATTCTAACAAAATTGGAGCATGATCTTTACGTGTTCCACTATCTAATACTTCAGCTTTTTGAATCAAATCTTTAATTCGATTAGATACTAAAAAGTAATCAATGCGCCAGCCTAAATTGTAAAGTTTACTAGTTCTAATTCTTTGATCCCACCACGTATAATCACGTCCTTCCGGATGTTTGAACCTGTAAGTATCTGTAAAACCAGCATCAATTAGGTTTTCAAAGTCTCTTCTTTCAGTAGGAGTAAAACCCGCAGAATTTTGATTTTTTTCTGGATGCTTTAAGTCCACCATCCCATGGGCAACATTATAATCACCACTAGCAATTACTGGTTTTTCAGCATCTAGTTTTTTTAAATATTCACAATATTTTTTATCCCAGGNCTCACGCGCTTCTAAGCGAGCNAACTTACTGCCAGAATTTGGCGTATAAACTTGAGTAACGTAGAATTTTCCAAAATCTAAGGTAATAATTCTACCTTCATCATCCATCGTTTCTGGTGCATCAATCTTAGGATATAGAACTTCAGGATCGTATTCGTTTTTATAAAGAAACATNGTACCCGAGTAACTCTTTTTAGCCGGTTCTTGTGAAGAACGCCAAACATACTTATAATCTGGGAAAATTTCNGNTAATTTCTCTAGTTGTTTAGGAGTTGGNCCTGTCGGGCGTANTTTTGTTTCTTGTATGGCAATTACATCCGCATTCTTTTCTTTAATTGTTTGTAAAACTTCTCGAGTTTCTTGAGCCCGGCTTGAATCACTAGTTAGCGCAGCATTTAAAGAATCAATNTTCCATGAAATAAAAATCATTATTATTTTCCTTCTATAAAAATAAATCTTCNACTTATTATCTTACCCCTAACTAGCTCAAACATAGAAAAAGCAGCCCTTGCGGACTGCCGTTTATTTTTTGGAGTTTTATTTAAATTTATGAATAATTTTATTATTTCACTAAGCTTCTCTGCCGTGAATCATTGAAAGGATCCAAGAAACAATAAGTACTAAGATAATNGCTCCTAGTAAAGATGGAACNATAGCCATACCCGCTAGTTGTGGGCCCCATGCTCCAAGAAGTCCTTCACCAAGTGATGACCCTACTAATCCGGCAATAATATTTAAGATCCAGTTCATTGAACCGCCTCTATGAGTGATTGCGCCTGCAATCAAACCAATAATTCCACCTACTATTAAAACCCATAACCAGTGCAACATAAGAATGCGCCTCCTTTTAAAATATTTTTATTGAGTTGAATTTATTTTAAATTACTTAATTTTATGTATTGAGATTACTAAAATTATTTAAAAGTATTCAAATATTAATCTTGAAATCGAAATCACTTAAATATTATTTTTTGATTTCTTCTTTCTTCTTTTTTAAATCATCAGCTACTTTATTAGCCTTTTCTTTGGCNTTACCCTTTGCACTTTGAGTTTTACCTTCAAGTTCACGAGCNTTATCACCCGTAATCTTNCCCTCAACTTCCTTGAGTTTGCCTGCTACTTTGTCTTTGAGACCATTTTTATCTTTTGTCATAAATATATCCGTCCTTTCTGGATAGGTATAATTTAAGAAAATAAGAGATTGGCCAATCGTTTTTATCTTCTTGTTATATTCATATTATCATGAACTTATGTAAGTCNAAAATTTAAACTCTGGCAATTTAATCTCTTAAGCTTTTCTTAATAACTATTTTTTATCTCAAAATCTAACNTGTTGTATAATATAGNAGAGAATTATTTTGATAGTCATTNAATTTAAAAGGAGAATACAATGTTTTCATTATTATTATGCCTCTTTATTCTGTGGCTATTAATTAAATTAGGAGTAGGCATAGCAAANGCNNTAATAATTTTAATTGCTATTGGAATTGTGGCAATTTTTCTTTCTTACATTCTATTACCTCTTCTTGCCATTTTGGCATTAATAGGNGTGGGNNCTTTACTTGCTCGCTCCTATAAATAAAAGAGTTCTAGCTNAGCTAGAACTCTTTTTTACTTTTTCTTAAGTTAAATTTAAGANANAGCTTAAATTTTGACAGTTTTTTTTAACTAACTTAGACTAAAGATAAANNNTCAATCCTATTAAAAGAAGANATTAAACACCAAGGNGAGTTTACAATGACAACAAGAATTATTACTGACTCAAGTGCAAATTTTTATGATAAAAATCTCGATGGAGTAGAACATATCAGCGTTCCTCTTTCCTTAAGAGTGGATGATAAGGAATGGATTGATGACGAAAATTTGGATCTCACTGCTTTCCAAGCGGCCTTAAAAGCTACAGATGATAAATCAACTTCATCTTGTCCAAATTTAAATACATGGCTTGATGCCTATCGTGGCGCGGATGAAATCTTTGTAATCACTATCACCGGAGCTTTATCAGGTAGTTATAACGCAGCCGTACAAGCGGCAAGAATTTATCATGAGGAAGATCCAAAGGCCAAAATTTTAGTCTTCGATTCTCGTTCTGCTGGACCTCAACTTCAACTTTTGGCTCGTAAAATAGCACGTTTAGTTAATAAAGGTTACACTTTTGAAGAAATCGTTAAAGAAGCAGAAGCTTACCAACACCATATTGCTTTAATTTTTGCGTTAAAGGATTTAACCAATTTAGCTAATAATGGTCGTGTTTCTAATACAGTAGCTAAAATGGCTAGTCTATTGAAGATGAACATTATTGGAACAGCTAATAACAAGGGTGAATTTGATATGGCTGGTAGAGCTCGTGGTGTTAAAAAGGCACAAGCTAAGATGCTTTCCGATATGATCAAAAATGGTTATATTGGTGGACGCGTACAAATTGATCAAGTAAATAATATTGAAGGCGCTGAAGCATTTAAACAAGTGATTTTAAATAAATTTCCTGATGCAGATGTACAAATTGGTGAATGTGGTGGTTTATGTAGTTTCTATGCGGAAGAAGGCGGCATTATGGTCGGCTATGAAAAATAAAAAGCATTTTTGAATTAGAATTAATTTTAAAAAGAAAAAGAGCTTACTAAGAAATATAGATATTCTTAGTAAGCCTTTTTAATATGCTTTTTCAAAGTTATTTTGCATTAACTTAACGAATTCCGGATAAGTTTCTACTTCAAATAAAGGATGCAAATTTAAAGTGTTTTTTCGATGACGATGATTATACCAAATACTATCTACGCCATATTTTTCAGAACCTAAGATATCTGATTGTAGGCCGTCACCAAAGAAGATCGTTTCATCAGGGCCAATTTCTGTTCGACTAAAGAAATAATCAAAAGCATGTTCACTTGGCTTGGAATAATGAGCTTGATCAGAAGTAACAATTAAATCAAAATAATCTTCAATTCCGGCTAATTGTAAACGATGGTGTTGCATAAAGTTTTCACCATTTGAAAAGACGGTTAACTTATATCCTTCTTTTTGTGCAAAACGCAAAGTATCTTCTACTCCCGGAAGTAATTTNTGNGCTTCGCCAAAGTAAGAGTGATATTCATTCATCACTTCTTTACCATCAATTGTTTCNCCNTAAATGCGTTTAATGAAATCACGAAAAGTNTTTTCATTTAATTCATCAACTGTAATTTCACCTTGTTCAAGCTTGCGCCANANTNCNTGATTATAAGTATGNAATTGNTTTTGAATATTNGGNNTTAATTCCCAATTATGCAANCGAAATAAAGTNNGNAANGCATAATCTTCAGTCGAAGCAAAATCAATTAAAGTATCATCTACATCAAAAATTATCTGTTTATATTTCATTAAACTCACTTCCATTTCTANAAGTAATAGATTANATTATATCAGAAATTANTCACTTAAAGGTATTCGAACATAGTATTCTTTTTCATCTTCATGATCAAGATAACCACCATTATTTTGCATAACCTTNAACGAAGCANGATTATCCTTATGACAAGCAAGGTAAAGTTCTGTTTCTGGAATAATGTTTCTNGCCTTTTTAATTGCTAATGCAAGTCCTTGACTAGCTAAGCCCTTACCACGATATTCTTTTCTAATCCCATAGCCTAAATGTCCTGGCNCTTGGCGCAAAAAATCATTTAAATAATGACGTAATTTAAATACCCCTACTGGCATATCATCTAACCATAAAATATAAGTAGTGGCTGGAACATAGCCNTTTGGTAAATTTTTTCCTTGGGCCATCTCTAACATTGCCGGAATTGCTTTAGTTTTAAATTCTTCAAANNNNANNCCTGCATATTCATTTTCAAACCCATTTTCATTCTTAGGCATAGTTGAAAATAATTCATATTCTTTTTTAGCATGGNNNAAGTNTATTTCTTTTAATTCNAGCTTCAATTTTCTCTCTCNAAGATTCATTTACATTATTAANGNGCCTTTTATATAATTAAAATTATTAATTACAGAAAGGTTTTTNACTATGAATCATATTTTAACAAAACGTGTTTCATTAATTGAATTATTTTACGATTTAGTTTATGTTTACATGATTTCCCGGGCAACAAGTTTAATTCACCANCTTCATCANGGTGTTATTAGTCCGGTAACATTTGTCATNTTTGCCCTAGTAATTATTGTCTTTATTAATTCTTGGATGATACAAACTGTTTTTACCAACCGTTATGGTACTTCTTCATGGACAAATGTAATTTTCTCTTTTATTGATATGGGGATTGTACTATACATGTCAAATGCATTTACAGCCACNTTTGACCACCATTTAGCTANTTTCTTTCTGGCAGCCGGATTACTTTCTTTAACTCTCTGCNTTCAATATATAATTGTCTATGCTCAAGCAACCAAAAAGTACGACAAAGATATTGCTCGTGCATTTGCGCTNATCTTGGCANTCCGTACNATTACTCTTCTAATNGGTGGTATTTTNCCAAATAAANNTGGTACAATAATTGCCNTAATTGGAATTTTATTTTCTTGGATTGNACCTGCATTTACNGGNAAATATACNCGNCACCATCCAATTATTTTNTCACACTTANTAGAAAGNNTAACNGCCTTAATTATTTTAATGTTTGGNGANACTATTGTTGGNATTGCNAANTATTTTACTCAAANCAATTTATCTATTTATTCAATTTTNATTTTTATTAGTGTGGTAAGCNTNTTTTTTACTTATATTGTTGAATTTGATCATATGATCAATGAAGAACAAACAAANGAAACNGGAAACTTATTGATTTATTTACACTATTTCATTTTATTTGGTATTAGTCTCGTTACCGTTTCACTTAANTTTATTAATGAAGAATCNGCACAACCAATTTTNGCGNTTACTTGTCTATTTATTGGCTTAGTACTNTTTTANATTGGTCTATGGATTGCTAATTANTATAACAAAATCGTTGTTAATAAAACNATTATTATTGCCTTTTCCNTTACTACATTAGTTGGNTATNTGATNTGCCTTANNTGGCATGTTTTTCCTATTTTTGCTATTGTTACTGCGCTTGTAACNCTATTAAACGCNATCTATTTAACTAGTTACATGATTAAACATAGTAATAATNAAAACTCAAAATAAGAAAGAGNCCNCNGGCTCTTTTTTATTTTCTGATAAATTTCTCATCACTNNTTGGTTCNGNTGCAGNAANNTANCNTTCAACTTTCATATGNAAATCATATTTTTCACGTAGCTTTGCTAACTCAGTCATCATTGNACTTGCGTGATGNTTATCAATAGCTGCCTGGTCAGTCCAACTGTCAATCAATAAAACAGTTTCTGGATCATCAATTGGAAGGAAATACTCATANCGCTCATTACCCTCTTCTTCTCTAATGTGTTGTGCAATTCCACTTTTTTCCATTTCTTCTACAAAACGTCGAGCACTTCCATTTTTACCAGTATAATAAAGATTAATTGTTAGACTCATACTTCTTCTCCTTAAAAATATTAAATTCTATTAATTTCCTGGGCAATATTCTTTCTTTAATTTTAGCGCTTAAAATTAATAATTGCTTTTCAAAAGTTTAAAATAGTATTATTGAAAAGAAATAACATTAACTAGAGGAGAATTGATTAAAATGCCAAATAGACATCAACGGGGCTTTGAAAGATTGACAGATAAAGAAAAAGAAATTTTAAATCAAAATCAAGAAAAAATTCATCAAGCCCAAGCTAAAGAACCAGAAAAACTACGCGAACATTTACAAGCATTCAATGATGGTGTTTTAGCAATTATTATTACAATTATTGTTTTAGAAATAAAACCTCCACTTGCACCAAGCAATTATTCAAAATTTATTGGTGATATTATAGTTTTCTTGATTTCTTTCTTTATAATTGCCGACTTTTGGTATGACTTGCATTTAGATTTTTCTTATTTTATTTTCAAACCAGGTAAGGCTACAGCAATTGTAGATTTTTTCTTGTTAGCTGATTTATCATTATTACCAATTATGACCAAGTGGATAATGGAAGATACATATAGTTTTGCGGTGGCTAATTTTGGAATAGTATTTTTAATTGCTAAAATTCTTAGAATTATTGAACAATATGTAGGTGCCATGCCGACAATGAAGGATTACAAAATTATGAATGTTTTTATGACTCGGGCTTCTTTGCGTCAAATGATTTCGATTTTAATATTAAATATCATCTTAATTATTCTTGCTTTATTCCTACCACATTTAGCTATGATCCTATATTTGGCAATTCCAATTTTGTCATTCATTTTCCCTTCGGAAAACTTTTCAGGAAGACATAGACAAAATAAAAGTTCTGCTGATTAAGCAGAACTTTTATTTTTATGGTTTATTTCTAGTTACATCATATACCTCTCAATATTGAGTTTAGAAAGTAATTAAAATAATAAAACAAAAAAGCTCCAAGCAAATGCTTGGAGCTTTTAATCTGTGCTGACTAAAGGATTCGAACCTTCGACCTCATCATTACTAATGACGTGCTCTGCCAACTGAGCTAAGTCAGCAACTCATCAACAAATAATAGTATAGCAAAATCATTTCTAAATGCAAGAAAAATATATTAAAAAAAGAGAATTTTTTTCAAATTCTCTTTTTTAATGCTATTTATCAATAATTGTAATTCGTTCTTTATGATGCTTAGGGTGTAAAATTTCATTAACTACTAAGCGGGCCATCGTACCAGAAGTTACCTTTGATTCACCTTTATCATTATAAAGTAACTCATCACCACCTAAAGCATATTCAGCTGCTTCAGGACCGGCTTCAAATGTCATTGCTGGTGAAATTCCTACCCAATCTACATCATTTACTCCGCGCAAATATTCTAATTCTTTTAGTTGTTGTCTTGGAACTTTGACCCAAGCCTCATTACCTGCCATCTTTTCAATATCTTCTACTACCAAATGTTCATCATCACCAGTATGAAGACTTCCGGCACCTAAAATAAAGATAATACGCTTATTATCATCTTTAGAAAGGTTGATTAATTTTTTAGCTAAGGTGATTTGTTCATTAGCTTTTTCCGGTGCTGGTGCAAAAGCATCAACAATTACATCAAACCTTTTAAGTAATGCATCATCCATGGTTAAAACATCACCAACAAGTAAATTGGCATTGTTGCCTAATACTTTTTTAGCTTTTTCTTCATTACGAATAATTCCTGTCACTTCTAGCTCTGCTTGTTGACTAGCTAACTTATAAATTGCGCTTCCTGCCATACCAGAGGCACCAATAATTCCTACCTTAATCATTATTTTCCCTTCTTTACATTAAAATTCTTTATTTCACTTTAACGCAAATTTTTTAAAAGAGTTAACAATAAGTTTATAAATTCTCAGTTAATCCTATTATCCTTTCTCTTGTTTTGGCAAGATCACTTTAAAAAATGCACCTGAGATATTTCGATAAGTTGAAAGAATTTCCATTCTTCCGCCAATTAAATCAAGAATTTGTTTTGTGATTGTTAGTCCTAGCCCCAATCCTTGTGATCTATTAGCAGTTTCTCCTTGATAGAATTTTTCTAAAATTTTCTGTCTTTCCCCTTTTTTAATCTCCGGTCCATTATTACCAATTATTACTTCAACTTGATCTTTATTTTGTTGACAACTAATAAGTATTAGTCCATTTTTTGGTGTAAATTTAATTGAATTATTTAATAAATTAATCCATACTTCTTTCAATAATTCTGGATCTGTATAATAATTTACTTTTTGTAAATTTAATCTATAGTTTAAATCTTTAGCTTCAAATGTAGGCATTGCGCCAATAAGTATTTTGCGTAACTCTTCATCGATTTCAACCTGTTTTTGATTAGTAATAATCTTTTGATTTTCAAGCTTAGTCAAGTTCATTATTTGTAATGAAAGATTACTCAATCTTTTAGATTCTTCGGCAATTATCTGCAAATATTCTTTTCTTTTATCTTCTGGTAAATCTTCATGCAGAAGTAATTCAGCAAAACCGTTAATTGAAGTAATTGGAGTTTTAAATTCATGTGAGAAATGGCTAATAAAATCATTTTTTAAAGTTTGTGTACTGTCTAGTTCAACTGCCATTTTATTAAAATTATCAAAACTGTTAACCAATACATTAAATTTTTTTATAGGTAGTCTAACGGAAAAATCCCCATTTGCCACTTTTTGCATAGCCTGTTCTAATTTGCTTAAAGTCCGCTCAGCATAAATAAAAATACTTAATATGATTATAAACGCAGTAATAAAAAGCAAACTTGCAACTTCAATTCCTAATATATCAGCATTTCTATAAGGAAATATATTAAATGGCAACGCAATAGTGACAACTCCAAAAAATACTGCTATCAAAAGGGCAAATAAAATTAAATAAATGACTGTTACTATTTTTGAAAATAAACTTCTATTTTTCAATTATTTCCCCCTTGTACCCTAAACCACGTACAGTAGTAATTTTAAAAACGTCCCTAAAAGGAGCACAAAGCTTACGTATCTTACTAATATGCACTTTTACCGTATCTTCTGTACTAAAAGAATCTTCACCCCAAATAGAATCTAATAATTGTTCTTTAGTAAAAATCTGCTCTGGAGAAGA
>JAAVAW010000010.1:0-13187 GCA_014803905.1 Lactobacillus sp.
CAGCAGAAAATATTACTCCTACTACCACAGGAGCTGCCCGTGCAATTGGTCAAGTAATTCCAGAATTAAATGGAAAACTTGATGGCGTATCTCAACGTGTACCAGTTAAGTCCGGCTCATTGACCGAATTATATACTGTTTTAAACAAGAATGTAACAATTGAAGAAATTAATAAGGCTATGCAAGATAGTCAAAATGAATCATTCGGCTATAACATTGATCCAATTGTTTCTTCAGATATTATTGGGATGCATTATGGCTCATTATTTGATGCAACTCAAACTCATGTAATGGATGTTAATGGNAAACAATTAGTTAAGACTGTTGCTTGGTATGACAACGANATGTCNTATACTTCACAATTGGTAAGAACCTTGAAGTACATGGCAGAACTTTAATTTAATACTTAATTTANAAAGCNCAGCGAAAGCTGGGCTTTTTTATTTTACTTATTTGCATTTAACTAATGGCTTTCGTTAAACTAAACCTAAAAAAGAATAGTGAGGTAAAAGTATGGATGAAGAATTACTCGCACTAGCTGATGAAGAGGGNAATTGGCTAAAAAAGGCCAGTCAATTAAAAAGTGTAATCACCAGCAATGCTTATCTCAGGCTAAATGCTGGAATTTTATCACTTGAACAAATTAATGAATTACTTGCTAGTTATCCTGGAAACCTATTCTTTTATGGAAGAGATGGCCATTTTCTTTATTATAAGCAATTAGTTGATATGAATTATGATCCAGTCGAATTAGGACACAAGACAATCGATTCTGATATTTTTGCAACTTTAAAATCTGGTAGTAAAAAGAGAATTATTGTCCCTGATCACACAAATTCTTTAACAAGATTCGTAATAGATGAATATAAGAGTGTTTATAATAAGGATCATCAATTTGCTGGAGTAGTTGAAACAGTTCAAGATATTTATCCGCTAGTAGAATATTATTTACAAGAAACTGGTCAAAAATTAATAATTGACCCCGATAGTAATAATGGTAAGCTCTATCGGAAAAATGCGGAAACTGATGCGGAGACGGGTGCTAGTGAATGGGAAGGNTAAAGAATGAATTTTTATACGATTGATTACATTACGCGAAATCAAACTGACGATCGAAAAATGCTGTATATCTTAATGGTAGTAGCCGGCTTAGCAATGGTTATTTTTGTACTATTATACNTACGTGACAAAATGGCGACCAAGTATCGTGATTTGGGGATTATTGCTCTATTATTTTTNCTATTATTTGCTGGAGTACAATATGAGAAAGTTTTGCAGACTAANAGNCAAAAATCACAGACNAGTCAATTAGTACCTTTTATGAAGTCGGTTGCAACTGATAAGGGAGTTTCTCCTAAAAAAGTANTAGTTAATTCNACAACCTTACAAAATGGANTAATTGTTAGNATTGATGATAAAGATTACCAGCTGAATTTAAATCCNGATAATAATTCATATACTTTAACTCGGGCTCATATTATTGATCATCATGTTTATATAACTAAGTAGGAGAAAGATGTATACAGATTTATTTATAAAATTTGCTTTAGGAATTTTAACTTTAATTTTTCAAATTAATATTTTTGGTAAAGGTAATTTGGCCCCTACGACTGCCTTAGATCAATTACAAAATTACGTGCTTGGTGGAATTATAGGTGGACTTATTTACAATCAAGATATTACGGTACTGCAATTTTTGATGGTCTTAATTCTTTGGACTTTGGTCGTATTTATTTTAAAATTTAGTCGGGANAATAGTAGTTGGATTAGAAATTTAATTGATGGTAAACCGGTACAGGTTATTAAAAATGGTAAGGTTCTAGTCGATAATTGTTTAAAGGCTGGAATATCTGCTAATCAATTAATGTTTCAACTAAGAAGTAGAGGTATCTTTTCTACTTCAAAAGTAAAAAATTGTATTTTTGAACAAAATGGTCAATTAACAGTAATTGAAAATGATGAAGANAATATTCGTTTTCCGATTATTAGTGATGGCCAAATAAATGAGGATGTTTTAGATTTAATTCATAAATCTAATCATTGGCTTGAACAAGAAGTTGAAACAGCGGGCTATCAGAATATTTCAGATGTATATTTAGGTGAATACAACAATGGACACTTAACCTTTTTTGGATATAACAATAGCAAGAAAGAAGGTAAATAATGTCTTTACAAGATGCACACAAGTGGCTTGATGAAGCCGACGCTTTAATCGTGACAACGGGTAATGGCTTTGCTAAGAGTGAAGGNTTGGATATCTTTGATGAAGTTAGTTTTAAGCGTGATTATCCTGAGATTGTGGAAAAGTATCATGTAAATAATATTGCGACGGCNTTAGAGGCTGATTTTGATTCTTGGGAAGAAAAGTGGACTTTTTGGAGCNAGTTAGTCAACCAGTATAGTCTCAATTATCATGAAAGTCCTAATATGAAAAGATTAGCCGANATTATCAGAGATAAACCTTATTTTGTTGCAAATAGTAGTTTTGGACATTTTTTTGAAAACTCAGACTTTGATGAAAGAAAATTGTTTAATGTTGCTGGTGACTGGACCAAGATGCAATGTTCAAGCGGATATTTTCATGGGAAACTTGATGCTTCTAAGGTTATTCAAACGTTTTTAACAGGTAATGGANAAGTGCCAAGATGTAGTGAATGTGGTGCACCNATGGAACTTTACTTACCTTTAAATAAACATTTTTANCCAGATGAAGGGGCCAATACCCATTTTAGATGGTTTTTGACTAGAAACCAGGATCAGAAAGTGGTCGTGCTTGCTCTTGGAGTGGAAGATACTGATGCNCAATTAAGAGATCCCATTGCTGCTTTAGTAGCACAATTTCCTACTTGGCATTACATTGCTAATCAACCACAAGAGGATTTACCAGAAGCAATTCAAAATCAAAGTATTGGTGAAAAATTAACAGTTAATGAATTTTTGACAGAATTGAAGGGATAACAATGAGTATTTCAATCATGCAAGGTGTTTTAAATATACCAGGTGCTCAAGATAAGATCAGAGCCAAAGGTATTGAAAAACCAGGCTTTTTAGACAACTATACCTTGATTGATGTTGAAACAACAGGGCTTAGCCCATATCGTAATCGCATCACTGAAATGGGTGCCTTAAAAGTCCGTCATGGTGAAGTAATTGCAACTTTTTCGGAATTAGTAAAATTTCCTGATTCTAATAAGGTGCCGGCGTTTTTAACTAAATTAAACGGTATTGATGAAGAAGCAATTGAGTCTAAAGGAATGCCAGTTGATCAGGCGATTAAAGAATATCGGCAGTTTATTGGTAGTGATATGATTGTCGGCTATAACGTTAATTTTGATTTGAATTTTGTTTATGATCTAACTGAAAAGTATCATTTACCAGTCTTAAGTAATGATTATGTTGATGTGTTACGTTTGGCAAGAAGCTTTTACAATCATGAAACACATAATCGTTTGATTGATTGTATGCAAAGAATGGGAATTGCTGAATCACAAGAACATCGCGGTTTAGATGATTGTTTAGACACCAAGAAAGTATACGATAATTTACGGGAAAACTTTACTCANACTCATATGTTACGGGCTCATGAATCAGTGAAATCACTTGATTTAACAAATGAATGGCCAGATATCGTAAAACAAACAACTGTCTTTAGAAGTCCATTTAAAAATAAAAATATTGTCCTTACGGGNGATATGGTTTTAGATGCAAATGAGTTAGAAAATGCTATTAAAAATCTAGGTGGATTTGTTCAAGAGCACGTTGATGACTATACTAATTATGTGTTTATGGGCGATGGTGATTTCTTTAGAACAGATTTAGTAGAATTGAATCGTGCCAAGGCCTTAAAAAAGAAGGGACAAAAGATTAGTACTTGGTCCGAAAAATTCTTTTTGAGTGTTTTGGACGATTGGGCAAGATCATAAAAAAAAAGCGGCTGTAGGCCGCTTTTTTTATATATTTAATTTTTCATTACTTTTAGAAATAGAAGTAGTAATTAAATAGACCATGTTGATAGTAACTACAAAAAATGAAGTCATAATTACAACTGGGAAATAATGGAAGTAAAGACAAATAAATAAACCAGTTAATGTAATTACGCCAAAGAAAATAATAGTAGAAGCTTTTAAAGTGAATATCTTTTTGTTGTACCTAGTGGCCACTAACAGACCAAGATAAATTAGAGCGATTCCNGCAAATAGACAACATACCGTAAAAAGTGAATCAGCTTCTTTTTCATGAATTATTTTAAGACTNGCTGTAACTAGACTNATTCCAAAAATAATTGCATAGTGGAGATAAATAAGAGCATTTCCAGTTGCGTGTGGTTGATCTTCTTGAATTAAATAGTCAAATTGTAAAATNTAAGTAAAAAAGAGAAAGGCCACNAGGAGGAAAATAAAAATAGAATAAAAATTAAAAGTTGTTGGTCTGAAATAGTCGGCAATACCGATAATCGTCTCACCAAAGATTACGATAACTAGTAAATTTAATCTTTCCAANAAGTGTCCAAAATGAATAGGATGCTTAACAGTATATTTTTTGGTTAAACTTGGCATAATCCAGCTCAAAGCTAGTCCAATAATAGCAATGGAAAAGCCAAAAATATTATCAAGATATCCACCTGTAAATAAGCAAATAGCACGGAAAATTAAAAAACGAAAATAAGAAATAGTAATTTTTTTATCTTCTTGTTTTTTTACTTGAAAATAGGTAATTAAATAGTGGAGTGCCAAAGTTGTAGATAAAAGCCCTGCTGAACTTAATAAGATACGCATTTCTCTTAAATCAGTGGTATCAAAAGAATTTGACATAAAGAGCAAAATCATCATNTCAATAAAGTAAAAGGCGATATCACTCCAACTTCCTTTGCCGTAACGATTAGTAAAAATAGTTTGGGTCATCCAAGAACTGATAAAAATTAGGACAATAATCGCAAACAAAATAAAAGAAAATGTTGAAATTCGTCCATGTGATAAATGGTGTAGAATTTCACTAGTTTTAGAAATCATGTAGACAAAAACTAAATCATAAAAAAGAGCAATTTTTGAAACATGTTTTTCAGTATTTTCAGCGGTAGAAGACATTAGTAAACCTACTTTCAGAAATANTTTTTATATAACTAGCATAATACTTATTACTTAAAATTAGACAAAATTAAATCCTATCAATAAAATTTGATAGGATTTTTTATTAATTAAAATTCTTCATGTTCATGTGGATCAAAGCGTCGACTATCGGTTTGATCTAAGGCCGTAATTGCGTCAACTTCATTTGGAGTAAGTTTGAAATCAAAGATATCTAAATTAGCTAATTGGTGAGCAGCTGAGGCTGCCTTGGGAATTGGAATGACATTAATTTGAGTTTCCCAACGCAAAATTATTTGTGCAGGTGACTTATGGTATTTTTTAGCTAATTGATCAATAATTGGTTCTTTAAATACTTCACCACCACGTTGCAGTGGACTCCAAGCTTCAGTAATAATTTTGTGAGTATCATCAAATTCTCTAACAGTCCTGCTTGACCAGTATGGGTGTAATTCTACTTGATTTACAGCTGGTAAAACATTTGTAGCTTGATAAATTTTTTCAATATGTTCTGGTTCAAAGTTTGAAACACCAATGGAGCGGATGAGTCCCCACCTCTGCGCATCTACTAAAGCCTGCCAAGCTTCAATGTACTTATCCTCTTTAGGATTAGGCCAATGAATTAAGTAAAGATCAAAGTAATCTAAGCCGGCCGAAAATAATGATTCTTGAATTTGATTTACTGCCTTTTGATATTCATGATCACGGCCAGGAAGTTTACTGGTNACAAAAATATCATCGCGTGGGATGCTACTACGTCTAATTGCAGCGCCAACTGCTCCTTCATTTTCATAGTTAACTGCACTATCAAGTAAGCGATAGCCAAGCCTCAGTGCATTTTGAATAGCGAAACTTCCTCCACTACCATTTAATTTATAAGTTCCAAATCCTAATTTAGGAATNCGATTACCATCGTTTAAGTNAAAATATTCCATCACGCGAATCCTTTCTTTTGATATCAAACTACAATGCTTATATTTAGTGTAACATTAATTATTTTTAAAAAATAAACTACAAACATATGTTCAAAAAGAATATACTAGTTTTAGTTAATTTAAGTTAAGGAGTAAAGTAATGGCGAAAAAGAAACGTAAACAAACAAAATCTACTAAACCTACTCTTTTTTCGGCAATTGTAGTGCTTTTGGCCTTGGTTTGGGGCNTTTGGGGTAAGTATGGTAATCAATTAAAACAGGTCAATCCAAACAATCCTAGTGAACCAAAATCTGGTGTAGTAAGTAATGCTAATCAGGCAAATACTCCATATGGTGGGCTTTCNAATCAGGACTATCAAAAGCTAGCTAATTTAAATTTTCAAAGTGGAAATCGGGGTTATGTTTATGTTAATAATNATAAATCTACTTTGATTAAAAATGCGTGGCAAGTAAATAAGGTGATTTATTCAAACCTAGATAATTTAAATAGAACTTCTGCTTCTAACACGGCGTTTCTTGAGCCACGTAATGTAGCCAATGATAGTTTGCGAGTACGACAATTTATTCAACCGACTGCTTGGCATTCTAATAATAAAAGTGGAACCCAAATTTATAATCGTGGCCATTTAATTGCTTATTCGGTTTCTGCTGGAATTGATCAAGATGGTCAATACAATCCTAATAATCAATCTGGTGATCAAAATAATCCCAAAAATTTATTTACTCAAACTGCCTTTTCTAATCAAAAAATTCAAACAATTTTTGAAACAAAAGTAAGACAGGCCTTAAAGCAAGGAAATAAGGTTATTTATCAGGCAACTCCTATTTTTAGAGGAAATGAATTAATGGCACGTGGTATTAACTTGCAAGCAATTGGAGTAACTGGAAATTTAGATTTTAATGTATATATTTTTAATGTCCAACCAGGATATGTGTTTGATTATAATAATGGACGCGCAAGTATTGATCGATCAATGCAAGTTGTGGAGTAAAAAACGATTATTCGGATTTGTATTATGAATACAAGATATAGAAATTACTCAGTTCGCGTAGCAGGAAAACACTGTATCACTATATGTTAACTATTACATATTAAACTAACTATATTGTTCGTTTTCAGGCNAAACATACTTATAATAAGTATTACTATATAAACACAGTTATAATAATTTACGAACCTTTTTTATAAAAAAAGGTTTATTTTTTTACTTTTTTATCATAAAATTTGTGTTAGCAAATTTGAAAGCATACAAGATATAGTGGTGGAGGAGTAATGGAAANTAANAAGTTCATTGAAGTNAAAGATTTACAAAAAACATATGATAATGGGCATCAAGCAATCAAGTCTGTTAGTTTTTCTGTAAATAAAGGTGATTTAGTTTGTCTTTTAGGACCTAGTGGATGTGGAAAAACTACAACTTTAAATATGATTGCTGGTCTACTTAATCCAACCGGAGGTGANATTTTAGTAGAAGGTAAATCCATGATCCATGTTGAACCAAAGGATCGCAATATTGGCTATGTATTTCAAAATTATGCTCTTTATCCACATATGACAGTTTTACAAAACGTAATGTTTCCCTTAACTGTGGGAAAGGGTAAAAAATCCAAAATTGAAGCTAAAAAAATCGCTAAACGTTACATGCAATTAACNCATATTGAAGAGTTGGCTGATCAAAAACCAGGTAAATTATCTGGTGGTCAGCAACAAAGAGTAGCAATTGCACGTGCATTAGTGCAAGAACCTAAAATTTTATTAATGGATGAGCCACTTTCTAATTTAGATGCACGTTTACGCTTGAAAATTCGGGAAGAAATTCGTGCCTTAGTTAAGGAAGTAGGAATTACTACTTTATTTGTGACTCATGATCAAGAAGAAGCTTTATCAATCGGTGATAGAATTATTTTATTTAATGAAGGTACAGTTCAACAAAATGATACAGGTGATAATCTTTATTTAGAGCCTGTAAATCAATTTGCAGCTAATTTTATTGGTAATCCTGTAATCGATAACTTCAAGGTAAAAGTTGAAAATAACTATGTAGTTGGTAAAGGTTTTAAGTTTGCTATTACTGATTTAAAGAATGAACGTTTCAAAAAAACACTTCAAGAAGGACAAACTTATACTTTAAGTGTTCGTCCAGAAAATCTTCTCCCCTTGATGACTGAAGTAAAAATTGAAAATGATGATCATTATTTAGAAGCTGATATTGAAGATATTGAGTTAATTGGTCGAGAACGAGTATTGAAATTTACTAATGATGGAAATTCAGAAAGATCTTTGATTAATTTGGAACACCAAGTTAAACGTGGTGATCACTTGACTTTCAGTTTTAAGTTGAAGCGTGTGTACATTTTTGATGATAATGGGGAACGAGTTTACTAATGAAACAAAATCAAAAGAAAGCCTGGCTATTTTTAGCGCCAATTTTAATTCTAGTGACCGTTTTCAGTATTTGGCCAATTATTAGGGCATTTATTATGTCTTTTAAAGGCGGTCCAATCATTAATATGCAATATAATGGGGTAGCTAATTATCAATATATTTTCAGCGATCCAGATTTTTGGCACGCTATAGCTAATACCGCCATTTATGCCTTTGTAACGGTACCAGTTGCATTGATTATTTCAATAGCATTGGCGTGGTTTGTATTCTCAAAAATTAAACATAAAGCATTTTTTGAAACAATGTTTTTTATGCCATATGTTACAAGTACAATTGCAATTGGAATTGTCTTTAGATATATCTTAAATGGCAAATATGGACTTTTAGATTATCTTTTAAGAGCAATCCATTTACCAGCACCTGATTGGCTTGATGATCCAAGTATGAGTATTATTTCATTAATTATCTTTGGTGTCTGGGCGTCATTAGCTTTCAATATTGTAATTTTGATGGGTGCATTACGTAATATTGATCCCAATTATTACGTTTTAGCCGATATGTACGGTGCTAGTGAAAAGGAAAAATTCTGGCGTATTACCTTGCCACAATTAGTACCGACTATTACTTTTTTATTAACTGTTAACTTAATTGGGGCATTTAAGATTTATACTCAAGTCTATGCCTTATTTAATGGAGTTGCAGGTCAAGCAAATTCGGCTATGACCGCGGTCTTCTATATTTATAATAAATTCCAAGTAGTAAATACCCCAGGTGTAGCGATGGCTGCAACTGTAGTCCTATTCTTTATTATTTTGCTTGCGACATTTATTCAAAGAAAAATTACTAAGAAGGTGAACAGCTAATGAAAAAGAAAAAGTTTAGTTGGGGCATGGTGGTAATTTATCTTTTTATCGCTATCTTTGCTATTATTACGGTTTTCCCGTTTATTTATATGATTCTAGGTGGATTAATGTCTTATGAAGAGACAACTACAATTCCACCCACTTTGATTCCACATCATTTTAATTGGNATAACTTTAGGCAAGTATTTGCACAAGCACCCTTTGCCAAGTATTTNCTTAATACCTTTATTACTGCTAGTGTAAGTACTCTAGTAACTTTGTTTACTTCAATTCTTGGTGCCTTTGCAATGGTTTATTTGAAATTTAGGGGAAAAGGTTTTATTCAGTTAATTCTTTTATCACTTTTAATGGTACCTGCTGAAGCAATCATTTTTACTAATTACACCACAATTATGGACATGGGATTGCTTAATACTTATCTTGGATTAGTGTTGCCTTTCTTAGTATCAATTTTTTATATGTACTATTTGCAAAGTTACTTTACAGCGATTTCGCCTACTATTTATAAGGCGGCCAAGATTGATGGGGCCAGNGATTGGGAATTTATCTGGAAAATTTTGGTGCCGATGTCTAAAGGTGGCCTCATGACAGTTGGGCTTTTAAGTTTTATTGCAGGCTGGAATTCATTCTTATGGCCTTTGTTGGTGACTAACGAAGACAGCATGCGGTTGTTAAACAATGGGTTGACTGCCTTCACTACTGATGCTGGAGCACAAACTCAATTACAATTAGCGGCAGCAACTTTAACGGTTTTACCAATTTTAGTAATTTACTTTATTTTCAGAAAACAGATTATTAATGGAGTGGTACGAAATGACCTCAAGGCCTAAAACAATAGTAACGTTTTATAACGGCTTGACAACGATTGGTGGTCCAATGATTGAAGTAGCCTATGATAAATCTCATGTTCTGTTTGATCTGGGGGAAGTTTATAAGCCTGACCTTGGTTTAAGTATGGAAGATGAAGATTATCAAACTTTAATCAAGTATCAATTAATCGGTGATGTAAAAAATTTTTATGATCCTCAAATAACCGGTCAACCAATTGATGGTGAACGTTGGCATCATGCGGCCGCTTATATTTCACATGTTCATTTAGATCACAGCAAGGCGGTAAATCTTATTGCACCAGAGATTCCGGTTTATGCCGGACCGATTACAGCAAATTTGTTACCAGCTCTTAATCAAAATGGAGATTTTCTTTTACCGGCCGCAGGACATGATAAAAGTTATACTCGTTCTATTACAGGTGTTGAACTAGGTCATCCTATCAAAGTAGGAGATATTACCCTGGAAATAGTGGCTAGTGATCATGATGCATATGGGGCCACTGGATTAATTATTAAAACCCCTGATAAAACCATTGTTCATACTGGGGATATTCGGTTGCATGGTTATCATCCTGATTGGGTACGAGAGTTTATGGCTAAGGGTAATAAATGTGATCTCTTAATTATTGAAGGAACTGGAGTATCTTTTCCTGATGAAGATGGTGAAGAATTCTCCGGTCCTAAAAATGAGCAGGAACTAACTGAACAAATTATTCAGTATCAAAAGCAGAACCCTCAGCGTCAGCTTACTTTCAATACTTATCCGACTAATGTTGAAAGAATCTTACGGATTATTGCCGATTCACCANGAAAAGTTGTTCTGCATGCAGAGCGAGCAGCATTATTAAAAAGAGCTTTGGGACAGGATGTTCCTTATTATTATTTGCCAGAGGACCAGAAAATTGATGCGCTCAATTCTGAGTTAGAAATTTCATATTCTNACTTATTGGAAGATGATCATCAATACTTCTGGCAAGTAGTAGGTCATTATGATCAGCTAAAAGCGGGCGGATTATATATCCACAGTAATGCCCAACCGCTAGGGGATTTTGATCCAGCTTATCGTCCTTTCATAGAAAATATTGAAAAGCGTGGTATTGAATTAATACCTTTACGCTGTTCAGGTCATGCAGGGGTTGATGAGTTAAAAGAGATCATTGCTGGGTTTGAGCCAAAAATATTGGCTCCGGTGCACACATTGCATCCAGAATTAGAAGAAAACCCATTTGGAGTAAGGATTTTACCTAAGCGTGGCGAAAGCCTTGAACTTAGTTAAAATTAATTGTTGTTATTGTTAAATTTATTTATTTTATTTATAGGAGGAACTCATGAAGTTCAAAAAGGCGTTAGCTGCAGCAGCTGTAGCGACTTTGGCTATGATAAGTTTATCTGCTTGTTCAAACAAGGGTGGCTCGAGTGATTCTAGTTCTACTAAGATTCCAACTAAAATTACTAAAAAGACCACAATTACTTTCTGGCATGGGATGCATGGTAATCAGGAATCTACTCTAAAGCAATTAACTAAGGATTTCGAAAAAGAAAATCCAAATATTACCGTTAAACTTGAAAATCAAGGTAGTTATCAAGATTTACAATCTAAGCTTAATTCTACTTTGCAATCACCTAAAAATTTACCAACTATCACACAAGCATATCCTGGTTGGCTCATGGATGCCGCTGATAGCAAAATGTTAGTTAATATGACCCCATATATTAATAATTCTAAAATTGGTTGGGGTAGTGCTAAAAAGAGTGATATCCGCCAAGAACTTCTTGATGGAGCAAAAATTAACGGCACTCAATATGGTATTCCATTTAACAAGTCAATTGACATGTTAACTTATAATAAAACTCTATTAGACAAATATGGTGTTAAAGTTCCAACAAATATGGCAGAATTGAAAAAAGCCTCAGAAACTATTTACAAGAAGAGTAACGGTAAAGTTGTTGGTGCTGGTTTTGATTCACTTGCCAACTACTATGTTTTGGGAATGAAAGATAAAGGCATTAACTTTAGTAAAAAAATCAACTTTACTGGGACTGATTCTAAAGATGTAATTAATTATTATGCTCAAGGTATCAAGAAAGGATACTTTGAAACTGCAGGCTCTGCTGGTTATTTATCAGGTGATTTTTCTAACCAAAAGATAGCAATGTTTATTGGTACTTCTGCTGGTGAAAGTTTTGTTAAAAAAGGTGTAGCCAACAAATTTGAATATGGTGTTGCTCCTCGACCATCAAAATACACAATGCAACAAGGAACAGATATTTATATGTTCAATCAAGGTAATGCTGATCAAAAAGCCGCTGCATTTATGTACATTAAATACTTATTAGGAAAGAAACAACAATTAACTTGGGCTAATGCAACAGGATATATTCCNGTAATTAACTCCGTAGCTAACTCAAAGGAATATAAAGACAATACTGATAGTAAAGTGCCGGGACAATTAGCTAAAGCAATGAAGCANTTATACAGTATTCCTGTAGTTAAGAATGGTAATGCTGCTTACAATGGNCTTTANCCAATTATGCAAAATATCTTTGCTCAAGCCAAGAAGGGTAAGAGTTGGAATTCAGCAATTGATCAAGGTAAGACTAAGTTNAATAGCAACTGGAATCAATAACAATATAANAAAAAAGAAGTAGAAANTTTCTNCTNCTTTTTTNTTANAATGATAAACAAATTAAGGCGATTAAAGCGGGTAACATTTGAACTAAGAATATTTTCTTTGTGGCAGTAAATCCGCCAAAAATTCCCGCAATCACTATAAAACCTAAAAGTAATTGCCAAACTACTAAAAGCCAATTAAAAGGAAAAATGAACCATACTAGGATAATTAANAATCCNAANANTCCATTNTANATTCCTTGATTTGCCATNGAAATTTTNGCNGGCTTTTGTNCAANAAANTTGATATTCATATCAAAAGATTTNGCNTGNAATTNTGANTTNCCAAAAATTTCNAGAAAAGCAATGCCAATATGTTCTATTCCTACGAGGAATGNTATAATAATTCCAATTATTTGAATTGTATTCATAAATGTATCTCTTTCTAATAATTTGCAAAAATTATTTTATAAAAATNA